>JAAYTU010000074.1 GCA_012523705.1 Clostridiaceae bacterium | reverse complement strand
AGGTGCTTAAAATCTTGTTTCCAGCAAATAGGAGCAGGTTTAGTTTGTTGTACTCATTTTTAGTGGTTTTTAGGCAATATCTTATGAAATTTTCAAAGATCATTTCCAATTTAGCTCTTGACATTTAACCGCTGGACTTTTTTCTGTTATATAACATTTATATACTACTATGTACCCGACCGTCCAGGAATTATTCTACACTAACTGAACTATCCTTCGCAAAAGATGAACTCCTCATTTCCTAGAGTTATGTGGTCTTCATTTTGGACTATATTTTCTTTACCCGGGCATATCCTTTCGCCGTTAATAAATGTGCCGTTCTTAGAATTTATATCACATATAAAGTAACCCTCTGATGTCTTTAAAACTTCGGCATGGAGCTTTCCTATAGCAGGATTCTTGAGGCAATAGTCAACTTGCCCTTCAAGTCTTCCAATCATAAAGGGGAAGCTTTTTAAAAGTATTGTTTCGCTTGCGTTATCAACAATTCTTTTTAAGTGAGGAACCTTCAATGATCCAGCATTAAGCAGAACAGTACCCTCTTGGGGCGTTGCATCTCTTTTTTTCTCACAAAGATTTCTGGTAGGGTAATTATTGTTAGTTCTATGTACTTTACCTTCCCGTACTTCAGGTATGCCCCTTTGAACATTTCTATTTTGAGGCCTTATGGGGACTGAGAACCCCTTATATGCAAAATTATCTTCTGATGGCGTTACATTTACCCGTTTTTTTACAATGGTCCGTTCAACCTTATTGTCAAAGGTAAATAGCTTTGAATATATTAAATAGATAATTGCCCCACCAATTAGAACAAATCCAAATAGTGATAATAAAAAATCCGGGTTTGCAGGAGATAAAACCCCTGAGACAATTAATACCACACCAAATATAATTAATACCCCGATAGCCGAGAATAGTATTATGTATGATTTTGGAGGGTAGCATAGCTTCGTTGCAGTCTTCAACTCACTTTGGTTTTCTATTGATTTCTGTGTTAATCCCTCTGATAATAGGTTTTGTTTTTTATTTGCATTATTATCAGGATGAATGTTTGTTCTGGGCTCTTTGCTTCTTTCAGGAAACAAAGAAGTATCAAACTCCTTTTGTGCAAGCTTAATATCATCCATTTGTGTAGATGATAAAATGCGGCCGCTCCTGTTGCCGGTTCGTAATTTTTTAGTCTCTCCCTGTGATACACTCTCAATATTGTTTATCTGAGCCAAATAATCCTTTAATGAAGACAGGGTAAAGCCTTTTGCCTTTAACGCCTCTATTAGCTTTCTAACATAATTATCAGAGGGTTCATCTGCAAAGTTGATATCATTTACCACAAGCTTCAGAAGAAATGCTTTTAAACCCTTCAGCCCATATGACATTTTCATAGTCGGAAGATATGTAAACCCAAGCTTTAAATCCTGAGGATCAGCAAAAACAAGCTGACTGTCAAATACTATTCCGCCACTGTCCAACAGGTACTGTTCAAGATTATCTATTAAGTCAACTATCTGCTTTATTATAAAGATGAAGTCATCTCTATTTATCTTTCTTCTTTCAAAAAGCTTTCGCAGCGGAACAAGTGAGGTTACATCGTACTGTAGACAAACCTTGCCGTTTATCCTAGTATAATCCACCTTTAAAAGACCTCTTATCTGATTATTGGATATCATTTCTACCTGATAATTAATCAAATCATCTTCATTTGAGAAGGTGTAAATCATGAGATTCCTGCTCATTAAATGCTTATAATCGGGCACAAAGGGGGCGACATCTGTTGTTTCAATGCTGTCTGGCATTTGTGCAGAATTGACTGATTCAAATGCTGAAGAACTCTTTAATGCCGCGCCTTCTGTTTCTTCCTTCATTTCAATTATATTATACATTTGTAGGTCTCCTTTCTCAGACTTAGTCAGTTTTCTCATTTTTGGGGGATTCATATTCCCCATATCCCTTGATTAACCTAACCTCAATATTCATCTTTTCTAATTCAGATTTAGCACTGTTACACTCATTGATGGCAGATTCCCCGGTATTTTCAGGTATTACTACCACAAGGACTCGTTTTTCTTTTTTTATCTCGGCATTCTGAAGATTATTTACAGCCTCAAAATTCAGTAAGCTAGCTCCATGTTTTTTTATCTCCTTACTTATTGAACCTGGTCGTTGAGAGAATGTCTTGAGAAAAGGATTCAAGCTGAAGACATCATAGTATTCAATGGATCTGTCAGTTTTATTATAGACATAGGCATCAATTGCCGGATATTTGCTTGGGGTAGCAGCTGCTGTACATCCTTTTTGTGCTTGTTTAATAATCTTTTCCACCTCGCTTTTTTCAATGGTTTTGCCTCTTTCCCAATATTGCTTATTGTTATCACACCTTGTCCACAGACTTTCTGTTTCTTTTTTATCATCTTTATTCTTCCCAGATTCACCCCTGCCCCCTGTCCATGCTGTATATTTGACCCTATTCGATAATCTTATCTCTGATATCAAAGGAACTTTAATGGAGTAATAGACCACAAATTCTAAGGTTTCATCATCTCCGAAAACACTTGAATCCTTAAAATCTATTCCTTTAGTTCCATTCTTAATGCCAAGCTTGGTTGCCCCTTCACCTTTACCGGAACCTGTTCTGATGTCCAACTCCGTACTTAATAATCCTTTGGCAATTTGACAGATTAGCTTGTTATTTATCTCATAGTTAAGCTTTTGAGCGAAAATAGTACAGAACAGTTGAATTTCAGCCTTCGGATCCGATGCGATTTTTTCGATTACCTCAGAAACTTCAGAGAGATTATCTTTAAACTTATCCACTCCCTGTTCTATGTTGTCTAGAGTATTAACGTCAAGACCCTGGCTAGATATCCCCGACACTGTTTCATTAAATGAGGTAAGCGCATTTTTAAAAGTATCAAATTGTGTTGATAGCTTATCCTGTGCTTCCTTTGATGCCTCATTTATTTCTTCAGAATAATCCTTGAGACCGGAAAGATGATAGAAATAACTCATATTCCCAATTTTTCTTGTAGCCTCAATAAGAGAACTCTGCATTGTATTATAGATATAAAATATCCTTATAAAATAGGCTATGAAGAAAACAACAAGTATAAATACCGGCAGGACAATTGCTGTCTCGACAGTTATACTCCCCTTATTTTTCTTGGTTCTATTATTAGTATCCTTGGCACCATTCAACTGTAATCATCCCCGCATTATTCGTTGTTAATAGCTTCTTGGGTATAAACCAGGTATTAATGTCCAACTCAACCTTTATAAAAAGATAGGTATTATAATCATCAATAGTTAGATCATATTTTTTAGCTGCTTCCTGCAGATTTAACTGAATAAGGTCAGCAGTTCTCAAAGCTTTTGTTTCAGCCGGTACCGCTAACAGAAAAAGACGAAGATAATCTACATAATCCATCATTATTAATCTTGCTGTAATATTGTTTTTTCCACTTTCCTCGTCTTTACCGAAGACTTCTTCTATTTGCCCGCCAACAGAATCTATGCCCATCTTGACAATATCATTGCCAAGATTCTTTAAGCTTTTCTCAAGCTTCTTATATCCCGATGATTCGAAGATAAGCTTTCTTATTTCTTTTTTAAGTTCGCTTTTAAAATTCTGCAGTTTTTCCTGACTAAAACTCTTTATTTTTCCTGAAATACTATTGATTAGGTTTTCAACGCTTGACTTCAGGCTGGACTTGAAGCTGTCGAAATCTTCGAAGCTCAGAGAGCTGATAAAATCGGTACCAGCATTTGATAATATTGATTTTACATCGGCAGAAGTATCTTCCTCTGTCTGCCCAGGGAATTGGTCGATTTTATCCTCCAACTTAGCAAAAGTTTGGTCAATATAGCCATTGATTATCCCTGTCACTGACTCTTCAATGGCCTCAGATGTTTGTTGAATTGTTTCGTCGACCTTATCGGTAAGAAAATCCTTAACATCAGTAGTAAGAAACTCCATTAACTTTTCCATTATACCCGATGAATCAAGCTGCCAGGAGCTCTTAGTTTTTACCAGGGGCACAGGTTTTCCTTTCAGCAGGAGATCCACATCCAGATAGGACTCAGCCCCGGCCCAGGCAATAATAATCAGGTTTTTTACAATTGGTATACCAAATATAGTCCATCCAGAAATAGCTGTTGCTAGAGTGAGTGCTGTAGATACTTTTTCTGGAGAAGTGTAAATATGCAACAGATTAAATAATAGCCGGGCTGCAAACAAGCTTCTCTTCATGGCATTCACATTTGACTTCGCCTCTTTATTGCCGAATAATATGTACTCAGCTTCTGCCTTCTCATAAAATGTTTTATCTAAAGGCCTGTTGTACCCGATGTCATGCTCTAAACCATTTTTAGTTGTTTCGCACTTAAAGGCTGAAACTATGTATTCATTCATATACAATGATTCTAAAAGGCTTTCCATGTTACTGGATATAGAATCTTCAATATTTGTTGAAAACTCTTTCATGCGTTCCATTTCAAAATCATAGTAGTTCTTCTCTTCTTCATTTATATTTGATATACCCTCCACAGGCTTTTCAAATGGATTATTATTAGCTGTCTGAGTACCCTGAATTGTTTCTATAGCCCTTCCTATTTGTTCTAATACGCCATCAGAATGGGTGATCCCTTTTATTGACGGAATGATTTTAAACCTATCTTCGATGGTATTTTTGTCAGCATTGATTCCCTCATATTTGTCTTTAACCTTCTCATCCGCAGCTGCATTTTGGGCTATATCCCCTGCCCCTTTTCTAACTTTTTTTAAATCCTTATCATCCTTCTTTGGAGACTTGTCTGATTTTTTGTTTTCATACTTATTTTCAAACCAACTATCAAAGGCAGCTTTTTCAGTATTGTTTGCCTCAGGCTCCAGGACATATACAGGGACTTCGTAGATGCCTTTCATCTCACTAATCTCTTTTAAGTCATATAATGAAGATTTCAGATTCTTTATTTCTTCTGCCATTTTCTCATAACCCGAAAAGGCGCTATATGGCTTGGTCTGATTCTGAATATTTGTTTCAATGGACTTCATGTATTCTAGTTCATCTTCAAGCTTATCTCTCTCGGCATTTAGTAAATCTAAGCTATTTTTTACTGATTGCTCCCACGCCTTCAGTTTTATCAGGTTATTATTCAGTTTAAGCTTTACTGTATCAAAGGTACCTGCCTTAATTAATTTCATTTGTTTCTCAAGATCTCCTCCGACAGTTCCTGAGATTGCCCCCTCTTCCTTTTCAGCGTCATCTCCAAGCCTTTTTGCCTTGTTTTCAAGATCATCAAGCTTAGGATATATTTCATCAATTAATTTAAGAATATCCTCATGGTATATTATGTACTGGGATATATGATCCATTAAGCTGTTTAGCTGATCAATTGCATTCTGAAAGGAATTAATGGCAGCTGTGAGGCTTGAAGAAACTGATCCCAATGCTTCTTCATAGTCTGATTTACAGGCATTCAAGCTTTCTAACATAGGCGAAAAAGAATCAAATAGCTCTGTACATGATTTTTCCAGAGCGTTATATTCTATTTCCAATGCTGAAATCTCAGAAGAAATATTTCCCTGGTTTCCTTTGCCTTTATCAAGCATTTCCCGTTTCTCATCCAGCTTTTTTTTAACCTCATCTCTCTGGGCTGCTAATTTATCGTAGGTCTCCTTAGTATCAGCTATGGAATCATATAAGGATAAATAGTCTGACCTGGCACTGTCAACCAAATTAAGATTAGTATTTGCATTACCGATATGACTCTCTGCTTTTGATATATGTGACTGAGCTTCTTTCAGTTTTTTCTCCTTTAATGTTTGTTTGTTGGATTGCATGGGATTAAATTCATTTATCACTCCATTTATCATGCAGCTTATATTAACCAGATTATTCCGGATATCATTCATAAGCTTATCAACCGTAATCTTTTGCTCAATCAAATCCCCTTCCTTAATAAGGCCATCAATAACCTTTAGTTTTTCCACTAGTTCTGTAATAGCTGCTACCGGGGCACGGTACTTCATAAACTCTGCTACCTGCTGCTGAAGTACAAAGGGCTCACTGTAGTTATAAAAGGGGATGGCCTGTACGCTCTTAACCTGAAACCTGTATAGATCTGTTACCCCATCAACTGATGCATTTGCATTCAAGTTACGGCTCATAAGTTCATATATTTCTTCTTCCATTGCTTCAGTGCTCTGAGGGTATATTGAAAACAGGCCATATTGCTCCTTCAGCTGTCTGTCATAACCTGCTAGCATGGATTCGATGCAGGTTTTCAAGGCCGCCTTAGCCTGAGCTTTCGCCCAGGAAATTCTGGCAAGATCAACCATAATACAACTAAATGGAATAAGAACCGCAAGTATTATACAGATAAATACGGTAACACTGCCTCTAGACTTTAAAAACATAATCCTTTATTCCTTTACCAAATCATCTAATTTTTCTTTTAAAGGCTTTATTTTTTCTGTAAACTTCTTAAAGGTTTCTGTCTCCCTCACCAACTGATATACATAATCGGTTGTGTTGATCATATCTTTTGTATCATAGACATTAGATTTTGCTTTAGCCTCGAGGATAAGATAATCATTCAAGCCTATAAGCTTTAATAATGGCTCCGCAGGAGTAGTGTACTTTCCTGTGATGGTGATATGAATAACAGAAGGTATCCCGGGTCTGAAATCTACAATGATTTCTTTTTCTTCCTCTTTTCCTGTATGATCCTTGTATGGTTTTAGAATCCCGGTTGACTTAGCATTATCCTTTATGTAACCGAAAGCTGTTAATTCCTTCTGACTGTTTTCCCATAACTTCAGGTGCCAGTATATTTCGCGATTCTCATATGTTTCTTTTTTATAGACTCCACTTTCAAGCTCATCAACTGGAAGAGCTTTATATCCCCACTCCCTTGCCAGACTCATGGCCATTTCGTCGGCATAGCTTTGCAGCAGAGTTTTTTCGTAAAGAATTATAAATATAAATACACATAACAGAACACTGGCAAGAATTACAGGTATTAATATGGCACATTCAACCGTTGAGCTTCCTTTGTCTGAATTTAAGAATTTCTTCATTTCGTTACTCCATTTAACTACATTACTCTTCCCAGCTCCACAATAACCGGAGCAACACATATCAAAATTACAGCTATCAGCATTATTGCAAGTGGTAGCATTAACTTGGAGGAAGCGGTTTCACCTAATTGCTTGGCTGTACTCTTTCGCATCTCCCAGCATTCAGTGCCCATTCTTTTTAATTCAAACAACATTTGACCTCCGCCCAGTTTCATATTCTGACGCAGGATGCTGACAAAGTTTGTAATCTGCTTAACTTTACAACGCTCTGCAAAAGCTGCATAGGCCTCATGTTCAAACTCTCCGGCATTAATATCTGTCATTACCGTACGCAGCTCCTGATATAAGGCGGAGTTACAGTCCCCCTCCTTTGTAATGCGCTCTATTGCCTGTCTTACTGTTAAGCCTGCATTAATTAAAAGTACCAGCTTGCTTAAAAAGCCCGGAAAGTCTCTTTCTAACTGAAATTTTCTTTTTTTATACTGACTGTCAATGCTTTGATCAGCTAAGAAGATCATTCCTATAGCCGATATGGGTATCAGAATAAAAGCACTGTAATCAAAATCTCCTAGCATGCAAATTATTGAACCGACTATTATTCCCAGAAACATGTGAAATACTTTTGATGACCAGTGAACCTTTGTATAATAGGCTATATACTTACTACCATGAAGCATTACAAGCTTTTGATTAAGTTTTGTTTGGTACTTTCCTCCACCTGAAAGTTTCAACGTCTCAACTATTCCTAAGCATCCTGGCAGAAAAGCTTTGTAGGAATAGTCTTTATTATCCAAATCATCAAAAAAGCCCTGGTATTTTTTCGAGCTTATGGCCTGAAAAACTGCATATATCGATATATTGAGAAGCAAAATAAACCCGCAGATATAAGTCATATTACACCTCAATATCCATTATTTTTCGTGCAATTATAAGCCCCGAAAAAACTAAAATCAAAGCTATGGTCATAACCACTCTTCCATATAAGGTTGTCATAAGTGGATCCATAAAGCCTGACCCGGTTTCCTTGAGCATAATCACCATAGCGAAGGGCATGACACTTAAAATCTTATTTTCCAGCTTTTTTGCCGCAAGAAGGTTATCTATTTCCTGTCTCATTTCGATCTTTTCACGAATGATTTCGGTAGAATTTTTTATTACCTCTACAAGATTTACTCCTGCACGTTTTGAAATCATTATTACATCAGCAAAGTTTTTTATATCTTCAATTTCAGAGCGCAGGGCTAAATCATAGAAAGCCTTCTCCACCGGTTCGTTCATTAATACCCTTTGATTCATAATTTCTATTTCAAGCATGATATCACAGCTATTGTCAGGATATATTACTGCCATGGATTTTTGAGTTTCTATAAGAGCCGTCTCAAAGGATTTTCCCACTGACAAAGACACTGACAGAAAATAAAGCATATCTTTAAACTGAAGACTCAGATCCTCCTTTTTCTTTCGAAGTAATTCCCGTTTTCTGATGGGAATATATGAAAAACCAGCTAAGGAAAATATGGCTGACAAAACTACATTTTCATAAAAGAGCATGCCTATTGCAAAGAAGACTCCCATAGCAAGAAGAAGTGTCAGGGCAAGCTCATCAGGCTTCATGACATAGACCTGGTACTGCGGGAGATTCACATTTTTCTCATTACTAAAAGGCAGTACAGCTTCTGCCGGTTTAGAAGTGATATAATTTTTAATACTAATAACATTCTCCTTCTTCAAGGCTAATTCCTCTCCTTTTTGACTTTATAGTGTTTACTATTTGGTTTTTTGTACGCTGAAGACAACCTGAAACCCTGCCATTCTCATCTTCTCCTGTTTCTTCAAATTCAAAGATCCGGTTTAATTCTATCTCTCCATTCTTATATTCCAGAACCTCAGAGATTTCTAAGACTCTCCTGCTGTGATCCCTCAGCCTGGACAGAAAGATAATTATGTCTATGGCTGAAGCAATCTGCTTCTTAATTGCCTCAAGGGGAATTGGAGCTGCCATAAGAACCATGGTTTCAAGCCTTGACAGCATATCCCGTGTCGAGTTAGCGTGCCCGGTTGACATAGAACCATCATGTCCTGTATTCATTGCCTGTAGCATATCTAATGCCTCCTTGCCACGAACCTCCCCGACAATTACTCTTTCAGGGCGCATACGAAGTGATGTTTTTATCAGAGCATTAATGCCTATTTCACCCTTACCTTCAGTATTTGCATTACGAGTCTCCATCCGGGCAATGTTTTTTATGGAATGTAGTTGCAGCTCGGCCGAATCCTCAATTGTAATAATTCTTTCATCTTTGGGAATAAGTGATGAAAGTGCGTTTAAAAATGAAGTTTTCCCGCTTCCTGTGCCACCACATATAAAAATATTGTATTTTGCCTTTACCAGCTTCTCTAAGAAAGAAGCCACTTCTGGTGTTATGGACTCATATCGTATCAGATCCTCAATCGTCATCGGGTTCTCAGGGAATTTTCTTATAGTGATCAAAGGTCCGTTCAGTGCTATTGGTGACAATACCACATTCACCCGGGAGCCATCCTCGAGCCTGGCATCCACTACCGGATTAGCTTCATTTACACTCCGATTTACCCGGGCTACCATATTCTGAATAAGATCATCAAGCCTTTCTGGGCTTTCAAATACTATCTCTGTCTCTTCAATGACTCCGTTTCTTTCTACAAATATTTTGTCAGGTCCGTTTACCATTATTTCAGTAATGTCCGGATCTTTTATAAGAGGCTCTAGAACATCATTTCGGCGCATCTGATTAAATATGGTATCAATAATAGTTTTTATTTCTGAGACGCTAAAGCAGCTTGTCAATTTTTTAGAAAAGCATATTTGCTCAATCTGTTCCAATAGTTTTTCATCAAAATTCTCTGCATTGTAATTCAATGTGGAATCTAGGCACAGTGCAATTTCTTTTCTAACTTCTTTAATCACCTGATTAATATCTGCCATTTTTCTTCCTCATCATTTTGTAGTATACTTTCAAACTGTTAACTTTCCTTGAAGTCACCTGTTTCATGCGATACCCTTATATAGCACTTAAATAGCAAGACATATCGTACCCTTAGCAATTACCAATAGCCTCTTTAAGCTGTGAAATATAATACTGTGAAGGCGGGAAAAGCCCGGAGCTTTCAAAATCCCAATATGGTAAGGTTAAGGTGCTAAAACCCTCAATACAGTTGTTTGCATGCCTTTGTCCATTTGCTGCCGGAGATATACAGAATACCACTTTATCCTTTAGTGCAATCTTTTCATCTTCTTCATAGCCAATAATAACAGCACTGATTCTTTTCAACCTTTCTATAGATGTTGGATAGTTCAAGCCGGTAATATATACCTTACTTGCCTCCTTTAGAAGAAAAGAGGTAATTAAATCATAGGTAAAAGCCTTAGAAATAATTGTCTGCCATGATGAATACTGATTCTTGAATATATTGACCAGCGTAGATATTTCCTCTTGCGACAGCTTCTTAATATCATCCGGATTATTATGACCTTTCATAAAAGAAATGCCGGTGGTCATATCAGTTGAAAAGCATGCTTCGGTCTTTAAATATAAATTGTCTTTTTTAGACTTTATGTAATAGAGTAATTCACTTAATCCTCTGTCATTATTGCCGGAAAAGAATAAATCGGTATTTGAGAATTCATCCAGATTAAGATAGATTATCTTATCGCCCTCTGAAGCCTTATAATAAGCCAGAGCCTGGGCAAATGGATTAAATGCATCGCTACCATCAGCATAAAACACTGTTGTTATCTTCCCTGACCCTTTCTCATGATATAAATATCCGGGAATTTTTTCAGCACATACTGAGAGAATTTCTTTGAGTATGCTTTCTGCAGGAATATACTTATTGATGCTTTTTACCTTCTCAGGCAAAAAGCTTCCTGCACAGTCTCTTAAAAGCAGAATACTATTATTTGATTCAATACTGCCAAGCTGGCGGTAAAATTGTGCAGAGATAACTACTAAATCAGCGTCCCCCATTTTATTAACCCACTTTTTAAAGGCCTGCGGCTCTGTAAATAGCTCCAGCGAAAGATGGGGTATGCTCTTATGTAAATATGCACTTAACTTTTTAAGAAATAATGTATCTGCATCGGCCAAAGCCAGGCTAACCTGTGCCATATTATCACTCCGTATATGTTTTTATTTTCTTTATATTACATATTTTACTATAAATTAAACTTATTGTCTACTAATTTTTGGTATATCCTTGATTCGTAATATATGAGCGGTAATTGCGAATAATAAAAAAACACCCAAACATTCTTGATAAAATGTTTAGGCGTTTATATACTTCAAGCTTCTAGCTAAATCTCATTAAAGAACCATTTAAGAGCTCTTTGGATGTTGGCATCCCAGTATTCCCAGTCATGCTGGCCCGGGCCCTCCTCATAGGTCAATTCAATGCCATATTTTTCAGCAGCGGCCTTAAAGCTTTGATTTAAAGGATATATATAGTCCTCGGTGCCACAGCACTGAAATAGTCGAGGAAGTTCATTTTTTCTGTTCTGAAGTTTTTCCATAAGTCCTATAAGATTATAATCGGAATCAAGGAATTCTTCCTTAGAGCCAAAGATTGATTTCGTCATTAGTTCAAAATCTGAATCAGAGATATCATCAAGATTACAGGATAAGTCGAGGGCTCCCGACAGACTTGCAGCAGCAGAAAACATATGGGGATTTCTTAAGGCGATCATAAATGCACCGTATCCTCCCATTGAAAGCCCTGCTATATAACTATCCTCTCTTTTTGAGGAGATGGGAAAATTGGTGGTAACGAAATCAGGAATTTCCTTGGACACATATGTATAATAATCAAGACCATATTTCATATCTGCATAGAAGCTTCTGTTAACATTTGGCATTACAACTGCCAGATTATATTTCTCGCAATATCGTTCAATGCTGGTTCGGCGCATCCATCCCGAATGATCGTCAGAAAGTCCATGAAGCAGGTAAAGAACCGGAAAGCCTTGCATCTTTAGTTCATTTTTTCGGATTTCATCCCCCATGGATGTTTTGGGAAGAAGAATGTTGAGCCCCTGCATCATCTGCAATGCTTCTGATTTAAAACTGCATTGTAAAAAAATCATGATTCAACCTCCGACATTATTATATGTGTTTTTATTATGAGAATTTCAGCTTCGATGTCTCTGATTTAATACTCTTTTCATAGAATTATACCACAATAGATTAATGCTTAAGAAAAAAGCAGCTGTCACATGCTCATGGTATCTAAATCGTACGGAGTCTCCTGATATACATAGTAGTTTAACCAGTTTGCAAACAACAGATTTGCATGACTTCTCCACTTTACAATGGGATCATTCTCAGGATTATTTTCCGGGAAATAATTCGCAGGGACATCTATATCTAAACCTTTTGCTATGTCACGTTCATATTCATTTTTTAATGTCTCGGGATCATATTCTGAATGACCTGTTACAAATATCTGTCGGCCATTTTTGGATGCGACAATATATACTCCCGTTTCTGGCGATTCGGACAGAATTTTCAAATCAGGTATTTTCTCTATGTCCTCTTTTCTGACCTCGGTATATCGGGAATGAGGAACATAAAAAACATCGTCAAACCCTCTGAACAGTTTAAAATACTTCTCATTTACTGTGTGGGGAAATACTCCGGATATCTTTCTTGGCAATGGATGCTTCTTTATTCCATAATGATGGTAAAGTCCTGCCTGAGCACCCCAGCAGATGTGAAATGTTGAAAAGGTATGGGTTACACTCCAGTCCATTAACTGTTCAAGCTCATCCCAATAAGCTACCTCTTCAAACTCCATTGTTTCAACTGGCGCACCAGTAATTATCAAGCCGTCAAATCTCTGATCCTTAACATCGTCGAAGGTCTTATAAAATAGCCTAAGATGCTCCTTAGGAGTATTTTTTGATTTGTAGGTTGCAGGATGAAGCAGCTCAACATCAACCTGCAGTGGGCTATTTCCTATTAGCCTGAGAATCTGAGTCTCAGTAATTATTTTGGTAGGCATCAGATTCATTATAGCTATCTTTAAAGGTCGTATATCCTGTGATTTCGCCCTTTCTTCACTCATAACAAATATATTCTCATTTTGAAGGGTTTCATAAGCAGGAAGATTATTTGGTATATTTATGGGCATGTGTTCTACTCCTTTAATGCTTTTCAGATTTCACATATTGCGTATTATACGATGGCTTCAATTAGCTGAGTATAGTATCAGATATTATCTCACTTACTGTGGGATGGGGAAATACAAATCTGTCTGTATCCATTATTGTCATTTTAGATTCAATCATCATTGCTGCACTATGAATAATCTCAGAAGCATAGCTGCTTATTATATGTATCCCAAGAATTCTTTGAGATTGATTATCATAAAGAACCTTGCATATTCCGTCCCGGCCTTCATTTTCAGCCATAAACCTGCCATTATACCGCATGGAAAGCTTCTTGACCGAATAATCCAGACCCTTTTTCTTTGCAGACTCTTCAGTTTCTCCCACACCTGCCACCTCAGGATTAGTATAGATAACTGAAGGAACTGCATCATAATTTATTATGTCTTCATTACCCAGAATAGTGTTTATACAGGCCTTTGCCTCTCTGTATGCTGTGTGAGCCAGCATGGATACACCGTTAACATCACCTGCAGCAAATATGCCTGGGATATTTGTTCTGCCGCAGCTATCAGTCTTAATTCTGCCTTTTTCAAGCTCCACTCCGATTGCTTCAAGGCCAAGCTCGCAGGTAGCAGGTCTTCTGCCAATTGAAAGAAGAGCCTTATCTGCCTCAATTGTGAATAATTCACCGTCTGACTCATATGTGACTGAGCCCGGCTCAACCTTCGTTACTCTTGAGCTTAGCTTGAATTGGATACCCTTTTTCTGATATTCCTTTAAGAGAAAATCACCGATTTCTCTGTCAATAAAACCGCCTATATAATCCAACATCTCAATAACAGTAACCTTACTTCCGGCTGAATTATAATAGGAGGCCATTTCTAGGCCGATTACCCCTCCACCTATTATCACCAGAGAAGCCGGTACCTCCGCCAAATCCAGAATACTCCGGTTTGTCAGTATATATCCTGCATCAAGCCCCTCCTGCACTCCCGGAATTGGTGGGATAACAGGAACAGATCCTGTAGCTATCAAGATTTGTTTTCCTTGATAGGTCATATCTCCCGCCTTAATATTGAAGGAATCTCCGGTCTTCCCAAGTATTTTAGCTTTTTCATTTACTATCTTCACATTATTTGCTGTAAGCTTGGCCTTGATGCCTGCTGTAAGGATTCTTACAACCTTATTTTTTCTTCTTAATACCGCAGAGTGATCAAATGATACATTATCAGCCCTTACTCCATACCTTTCACCCTGCTTTGCATTGTCATAAAGCTTAGCAGAGTAAAGAAGAGTCTTTGACGGAATACAGCCTTCGTTAAGGCACACCCCACCTAATGAGCTTTTCTCTATAAGAAGTACATTAAGGCCTTCCTGGCCTGCTCGCTCTGCGGCAAAATAGCCGGCTGGGCCTCCTCCAATTATGATTAAATCAAACATTTCGTTAACCTCAATTTTAATATGCACTTTAAATTAGATTCTTTTCAAACAGATAGATAAAACTTGCATGCCAATTCATACAAGTTCATTAGGATAAAAATGAGCAGATCTGTAAGCCGGGTTCTGTCTTGAATGATCATCTGTCTATGCCTTGTATTACTACAAGGCTTTAGCCACCTCTAAGGAACAGACGGGCAGCCTTATCGTTCCTTGTCACGGTGTTGCTCCAGGTGGGGTTTACATAGCACCCATCGTCGCCGTAGGGTCGGTGAGCTCTTACCTCACCTTTCCATCCTTACCATGCCCGGGTCGGAGGTGAAAAGAAAGACCTTTCATCTCCAACCTGAAGCATGGCGGTTTATTTCTGTTGCACTATCCTTGAAGTCGCCTTCACCGGGTGTTACCCGGCACCTTTGCCCTATGGAGCCCGGACTTTCCTCGTACGCAGCCTTTAGGCATTGCGTCCGCGACCATCCGACCTACTCATATTATCTGTATCAAGTTATTTTACATTATTAACAGAACATCGTCAAATGAAAGAACAGGAAATGATTAACCTATCTGTCAGACTGTAATAAAAGGACGCAGCTTTTCCAATGTTTTCGGGCCGATTCCCTTGACATTTACCAAATCATCAACTGTTGCAAAGGGACCGTTTGCTGTTCTATAATCAATAATAGCCTGAGCTTTAACATCTCCTATGTATGGAAGGGATAAAAGATCATCCTTGCTAGCAGTATTAATATTTATTTTCTCCTGCTGAACTGGTTCTTGAGTAGATTGTGACTTTGTATTGTTTCTGGTTTCCTGACTTGGTTCTTTGTTTTGTTTATTGTTAACAGGCGGCTCTGATAAGGCAGAGGGTGAAATATCTTTAGCAGCTTCACTATCCTGCGCAGTTATTTCTTCTGAATATGATACCCATATACGCCTTATGGATGAGAAATTTGATATTATTAATACTATAATGAGTAATAGAATTAAGCAGGGTATCACAAGATATTCCCAGGATATTTTATATGTCTTGCCTTTAACATTAATATCCATTAGTTACTCCTTGTACCATAAGCTAATTATATAATATTACATAATATTCCAATAATCAATATAGTCATATGCTTTAATTTGCATATTATTGGTTCATCTGAGTACTTGAGTTTCACACTACAGTATTCTATAATTTTATATAAAAGAATTTATTACTTTGCTAAGTTTTGTATTATTTATAGATACCATATTCATTAGCACATAAGAAAAAATAGGAGATGGTTGTTTGAAAGCACAAAAATTTACATTATATACACTTATTTTAGTTTTTTTATTTCTTTGTCTTCCGGTTTCAGCATTTGCCGCAGCGCCCCCCGAGCTATCAGCAGAGGCATATATCCTTATAGATATGGAAACCGGGCAGGTTCTGGCAGAAAAAAATGCTGATGCCAGGCGTTCGCCAGCTAGTACAACAAAAATAATGACTGCGTTGGTTGCGCTTGAAAATGCGTCCTTAGAGGATGAGATGACTGCATCTGCAGATGCAATTAATAGCGTACCCTATGATTATGTAAGAGCAGGGATAAAAATTGGCGAAACCATGAAATTCAGTACGCTTCTTGATCTTATGCTCATCACCTCAGCTAACGAGGCAAGTAATATCATTGCCGAGAATATTTCCCCTGACGGCACAATGCAGGGTTTTACAGATCTTATGAACCAGAAAGCGGCTGATCTGGGGCTAAAATCTGAGAGTACACACTTTACCAATTCATCAGGATTAGAGGAGGAAACCCATTATACCACCGCCAGAGATTTGGCAATAATATCAAGAGCAGCTATGCAAAATGATATTTTTCGTGAGGTTGTTAAAAGAACCGAGTTTACCATGCCAGATACTAATCTGAGAAAAAGTTCAGAATGGCAGGTGGGGCATCTAGCCTTTACCAACAAGCTTCTTATTTCACGCTCAACACACTACTCTGAGGTGACAGGTATCAAGACAGGATATACTGATTTAGCAGGATTATGCCTTGTTTCATCAGCCGTGAATCCTGACGGTCTTGAGCTTATTTCAGTAGTATTAGGTGCACAAAGCGAGAAGTATCAATTCGGTGATTCTCAAGCACTTTTGGAACATGGTTTTAAAAACTTTAGGAAGCAGCAACTCGTCCAAAAGGGCGAGTATGTTGCCAGAGAAGAGGTTGAAGACGCCGTTGACGGTAAAAAGGTTGAAATTGAAACAAATGGGGAGCTTAGTTATATTCTTCCCGAGGATCAGGAAGAAAGAGAAAATGATCTTACAGATGAGATAACCTACTTTGAATCCCCCTTTAAAGCTCCTATTGAAGCCGGACAGGTATTAGGCAAAAAAGAGTATTTTTATAAAGGAAAATCCATAGGATCAGTGGAGCTAGTTGCTAAAGATTCAATTGAGAAAACAACAATTGCTATTCTGCGTGATAAATACAGGCAAATAATCAGTGATAAGCGCTTTATATTTGGAGTTAAAGCTGCCGCAGGCGCCATTTTGGTAATTCTAATCCTTATCTTTATCCTGCGCCTCGTGAACAGACGCCGCAAAAGACGCTATGGAAGCTATTACCCATATAAAAGCAAACGTAGAAAATATAGATCCAAGAGATTCAGATAATGCATTTAATCCGGACAAAAAACAGGGCGTGAGATAAAGAATAAATATTCTTAACTCACGCTTTTTAGTCCTTTTACTCTCTATTAAACTCTATGCTAAGAAACCGGCTTTATATTATTGGCCTTTTATTTCTGTTATTATGGGAATAATCATTGGCCTTCTCCTGGTCTTACGATAAATGAAATTACTTAGTGCGTCCTTTATGGCACTTTTCGTTACACCGTAATTATTACCCTTCTTGGCATTCTTTAATATGGCCTCTGTAGCAATGCTCTTTACTTCATTCATAAGCTCCTCTGATTGTTTTACATATACAAATCCTCGTGAAACGATTTCCACATCTGCTACGAGATTACTGTTCCTGTCTAATGAGGCAGCAATGATTATCAGACCATCCTCAGAAAGAATTTTCCTGTCCCTTAATACTATATCACCTACATCCCCCACGCCGAGTCCATCTACAAGAACATCGGCAGAAGGTACATTCCCGTTAAGTGAAGCTGATTTGCTGGTTAATTCAAGAACATTTCCATTTTGCATAATAAAGATATCTTTTTCGTTTATGCCAAGGGACATGGCAAGCTTAGCATGCTTTTTAAGCATCCTGTATTCACCGTGACCGGGAACAAAGAATTTGGGCTTGGTCAAATGAAACATAATCTTTAGTTCTTCCTGTTTGGCATGCCCCGATACATGGGTTTCTGCAAGACTGTCGTAAATAACCTCAGCACCTTGCTTAAACAAATCATCAATAACCCTGTATACAAGTTTTTCATTTCCCGGGATGGGACTTGCCGAAATAACAACCTGATCACCCGGCATTATTTCAACCTTTCTATGGGTTGAAGATGCCATACGGGCCAATGCTGACATTGGCTCTCCCTGGCTGCCTGTTGTAATAATAACTACTTCATTCGGCCTTAGAGTTTTTATTTTATCTATATCAATGATAGTATCCTCGGGAAATGACAGATATCCAATTCTGGTAGCAGTATTAACTACATTGAGCATACTCCTTCCCACTAAGGCTACCTTTCGTCCATATTTAACGGCTGAGCTGATTATCTGCTGCACCCTGTGAACATGTGACGCAAAGCTGGCCACAATAATTCTGCCCTTAGCACCTCTGAAGATACTGTCAAAAGTATCCCCTACTGTTCTCTCTGACGCAGTATATCCAGGTCTTTCAACATTTGTGCTGTCTGATATAAGCAGAAGAATGCCTTTCTTTCCTATTTCAGCTATTCTGGCTAAGTCTATGGGCTTGCCTTCAATAGGAACATGGTCTATTTTGAAATCTCCCGTATGGAATACCATCCCCAAGGGAGTACTTATTGCCAGAGCCACTGCATCGGCAATACTGTGGTTAATATGGACGAACTCAATCTTAAAGGGACCAAGCTGTATTGTCTGACCTGCTTGAATCTTTCTCAGGTCTGCAGGCTCTTCCAACTGATGCTCTGCTAGTTTATTTCCTATTAGAGCAAGGGTTAGTTCGGTTCCATATACGGGTACGTTCATTTTTTTTAGAACATAAGGAATAGCTCCTATATGGTCCTCATGCCCATGGGTAACAAGAATAGCGTGAATCTTGTCCTTGTTTTTCTCCAAGTATGTGATATCAGGTATAACTAAATCAATACCTAGCATCTCATCCTCTGGAAAAGCCATCCCACAATCAACAACTATTATGTTATCACCGTACTCAAATACGGTCATATTTTTTCCGATTTCGCCCATACCCCCCAAAGGTATGACCTTTAGTTTATTTCTCTTTTTTGCTGACACGTTAAAACCATCGAAATGCAAATTACATTTCGCCTTTCATTTTTTATATTTTTGCTAAATTAATCCATCACCCGTTGATATTATCTTCCTAATTACGCCTGGCTGTTCAGGTGTCAAATCCTCTGTAAGAATCTGCCCATCTACTCCCCAAAGGAATTCTATAGGATGAATAATACTAGAGTAAAAAATTATAGCATATATTGTAATCTAATAAAAAGGGATTAACCCTTAAAAATCATCATTTAATTGTTAATAATCCATTATATAAAGTATAATAACCTTAATACATATTTATACCATAAACTGTATGGATACGCTAGTATTAAGTTTAATGGAGACTATATTATGAATTATATTATACCCGAAAGTATACTTAATATATTATCACAGATTAATAATGCTGGCTATAAAGCACATATAGTCGGTGGCTGTCTGCGAGATATACTTATAAATAAAGAACCCACAGACTGGGATATTACCACAAATGCCAGTCCAGGCACAATTAAGGGACTATTTAAGCGAACCTTTGATACAGGAATCAAGCATGGCACTGTAACAGTATTATACGATAATTTCGCCGTTGAGGTTACTACATGGCGAAAGGATTCAACCTATTCCGACCATCGAAGGCCCGATGCTGTAATACCTACAAATTCCCTAGAAGAAGACCTGTCCAGAAGAGATTTTACTGTTAACGCTATGGCATATCATCCCGAGGAAGGCTTAGTTGATCCCTTTGACGGACTAACAGATCTGAAAAGCAAATTGATCCGTTGTGTGGGAAGTCCCCAAGCTAGATTCTCAGAGGATGCTTTGCGAATTCTTCGAGCTATTCGTTTCTCTGCCCAATTAGATTTCAAGATTGAGGAAAAAACTCTCCAGGCAATTAAGGAACTATACAGGGATATACTCCATATAAGCAAGGAAAGAATACAGGCAGAAATAAATAAAATACTTCTGTCCGACAATCCTCAAATGCTTAATCTTCTCTGGGAAACAAACATAAATAGTATTGTTTTCCCGAAAATTAAGGCTCTTTCTCCCGGTTGGAATAAAGCTTTAATCCACTTTATGCATTCTGAAAACCAAAAAGATATTCTATTAGCATTATTATTCTACACATCCTGTATTGAAAATCCACTGACATGTGCCAGCGAATACTTAAGCACCTACAAATATGACAATAGAACTCGAAGAAACGTAAAGTCACACATAAAATGTCTTGAGGCTATTAAGCCCCTGACACCGAGAAATGTCAGAAAAAATGCTATTGAGCACGGTTTGGTTGTAACCGGTAATGTTATAGGAATCCTTAGGGCATTAGATGACTTATCTGCCTTCGAAGAAGAATCCTATAATACTAGTATAGGACAAGGCGTTCCTAAAAAGCTTGCAGTTACTGGGGAGGATCTCAAAAGTACAGGACTATTAGGCAGAGATATAAAGAACATGTTGGATATTCTCTGGATTTGCATCTATGAAAATCCGGACATAAATAATCATGAAATCTTAATGAATCTGGTAAGAGATATTAAATCCATCAAATTCTCGAAAAAAAGAGTGCCATAAAATTTATGGCAACTCTTTTAATAATATCTTCAATTATTATGCTTTCTTATGCTTTGCCATCACAGCCAAGAACATTAACTATCTTGTTCTTAACCAGCTTCTTAATTTCTTCACGAGCAGGTCCTAAATATTTTCTTGGGTCAAATTCTGCAGGACTTTCTGAGAAGACCTTACGCACTGTTGCTGTCATAGCAAGACGTAAGTCAGAGTCAATGTTTATTTTACATACTGCCATTGAAGCAGCCTTTCTTAACATTTCCTCAGGAACACCCTTCGCACCAGGCATGCTGCCACCAAATTTATTAATAGTGTCAACATACTCAGGAATAACTGAGGATGCACCATGAAGAACGATAGGGAATCCTGGAAGTCTCTTCCCAACCTCTTCGAGAATATCGAAGCGAAGTTTAGCTTCACCAGTAAACTTGAATGCTCCATGGCTTGTTCCGATTGCAATAGCCAGAGAATCTACGCCTGTACGGCTTACAAATTCCTCAACCTCTTCTGGCTTTGTATAACAGGAATCTTCAGCTGATACTTTAATATCGTCCTCAACACCAGCAAGACGTCCAAGCTCACCTTCAACTGTTACTCCATGAGCATGAGCATATTCAACAACCTGCTTTGTAAGAGCAATGTTCTCTTCAAAGGGGAGATGTGAACCGTCTATCATAACAGATGTAAAACCACCATCTATGCATGATTTACAAAGCTCAAAGCTATCACCATGGTCAAGGTGAACAGCTATTGGAAGATCTGTCTCTATCATAGCAGCTTCAATCAGCTTCATAAGATAAGTATGGTTTGCATACTTTCTAGCACCGGCGGAAACCTGCAAAATCAGAGGAGCATTTACTTCCTTTGCTGCTTCGGTTATACCTTGTATGATTTCCATGTTATTTACATTGAAGGCACCTATTGCATATCCGCCTTCATATGCTTTTTTAAACATATCAACAGTATTAACTAGTGGCATATTGAGTCAACTCCTTTTGTATAAATATTTTTGTGAAAAAAATCACATCATGCCAAATTAATTGTATCAGAACCAGTAGATAAATCAAGATAAAATTCTAGATTCTTTTATTAAAACCTATCTTAGTTTATGTTTTTTGTATCTGTATTAGAGACTTCTTCTGAGACATATTTATTTTTGTCTGTGAATTTAACCTTTAATACAGATTTATCATCAAGGGTTACAAAATATAGTACACCATTTTCCTTAATGTTGATCCTGATCCGATCAAACACATCAGTCTGCAGTATTTCTACAATTTCAAGCAAATAGTCAGTCGGATTATGAGTAGTCTTTCCTTTAATAACTACCGGAATCTCACCAGTATTTCCAGGTGAACATACTTTTATATGGACACTACCTGGCTCTAGATGGTTTTCTGTCGGGTATAATATATCCTTCTCAAACATAGCTTTCTGCATACTATTTCCCCCTACTTTGACCAATTTTGTAACCTTTATTAACTAGTTTACATTAATTGATGAATTGAAACAAGTATTTTATAAGGACTGTACAACAGTCAAGCTGCCTACTCATCCTTGCCGTCATTAAGATTCTTGTTTTTATAAACCTCCAGCATCAGACTTGAATGTAAGTTTTTCACTTTTTCTCTGAGCTCCAATAAATCTCCATTATTCTCAAGTACTACATCGGCCAGTTTCATATATTCTTCCTGGGAAAGTTGTGAGTTTATACGATTTTGAGCATCTTCAAGAGATATGCCTCCCCTCTTGATTACTCGTGAAATCCTTTTTTTATCCTCACTTACTACAACCCACACTTTATCTACAACATTTAAGAAACCATCTTCAACAGGGATGGGAACATCAAGTACAACAGTACCATTGAATCCATATTCGTGGAAAAGCTCGATTCTTTCTTTAATAACTCTGATAACCTCTTTGTGAATAATACCCTCAAGAAGTCTTTTTTTTTCATCCGATGTAAATACAATTTCAGCCAGCTTTTTACGATCTATGCTTTTATCCTCATTCAGGATACTTTCACCAAAGGTTTTAATCACCTCAAAATAAGCCCTTTCTTCCGGCTCTACAACTTGCTTTGATATTGAATCTGCATCAATCAGTATGGCGCCTAGTTCTTCTAAAATAGATGAAACCGTTGATTTACCGGAACCAATTCCCCCTGTTACACCAATAACAATCATTTTACTCTCCCCTATTTCGCTTCAAACCAGGTTGATCCAGTCGAAAGTTCCGCTATCAGCGGAGTGGCCAGCTCTGCAGCGCTTTCCATGTTTCTTTTTACTATATCCTTAACCTCTTCAAGCTCTTCGATGGCCGTCTCAACAATGAGCTCGTCATGAACCTGAAGTATGAGCCTTGATTTAAGCTTCTTCTCTTTAAGCTCTCTAAAAACCTTAACCATGGCAATCTTTATAATATCAGCAGCACTGCCCTGAATTGGAGTATTCAGAGCAACTCTTTTCCCGAATTCTCTGACCTGGTAATTCGAGGACTTCAACTCGGGTATATACCTCTTTCTATGGAACATTGTCTCCACATAACCAGTCTTTTTTGCATATTCAACTGTATTAGACATATACTCCTTAACCTTAGGGTATGTTGAGAGATATCCTTCTATATACCTGGCGGCTTCCCTTCTTGTGACTCCAATATCCCTAGCAAGCGAGAAATCACCAATTCCGTATATAATGCCGAAATTTACAGCCTTCGCGCTTCTTCTCATATCCTCGGTTACCTGATCTATAGACACATTAAATACCTGTGATGCTGTTAAAGAATGGATATCAACCCCTTCCTCAAAGGCCTTAATTAGAACCTCATCCTGCGTTATATGAGCCAATACTCTTAATTCAATCTGGGAATAGTCTGCATCTACGAATACAAAACCATCCTTTGGAATAAAGGCGAGTCTAATTTCTCTGCCCAGATCAGTACGGATCGGAATATTCTGAAGATTGGGCTCAGTACTGGAGATTCGGCCCGTCGCCGTCACTGTCTGATTAAAGCTGGAGTGTATCCTTCCTGTTTGAGGGTGGATTTCCTTAACCAACCCATCGGCATAGGTGGATTTAAGTTTTGTAAGCTGTCTGTATTCGAGAATGCAAGGAATTATTTCATGATCTTCAATTATCTCATTCAATGATTCGGCATCTGTTGAGTAGCCTGTCTTGGTCTTTTTTACAGCTCTAAGGCCCATTCTTTCAAATAAGACTGCGCCAAGCTGTTTAGGAGAATTTATATTAAATATTTCCCCAGCCATAATATGAATTGTCTGTACTAAGGAATTAATCCGCTGATCAAGCCTCTTTCCGAAGCTCTCAAGATAATCCTTGTCCACCCTGAACCCATAGTACTCCATATTGGCCAACACTATGGAAAGAGGCAATTCCACATCATAGAACAAGCTGTTTTGACTGCTTTTATCAATAATAGCCTTTTGCTGTTTATATATATCTTTAAAGGTATAGAGGGCCCTGCATATTAGCTCTGGCGCTTTGTCGTCCTCGACAATTATATGCACTTGTTTTCCTTTTCCCTTTTCTGCCTTTGGCATCTCTAATTCAATTCCCAGGTACTTTCTTGCCAAATTGATGATTGAATAATCGGGTGAAAGAGCGTCTATTAAATATTCTGCAATCATCATATCAAAAAGATTACAATTAATATGAGTATTAAAAGACAACACCCATAAATAGAGCTCCTTAATATTGTGTGTTATGAGTGTTAATTTTGTATCATTGAAAACAGGTTTTAATGCCTGAAACAGTAACTTTTCCTCAATCTTATCAGCACTTGCATAATAATATTTGTCCTGAGTTCCTATGGCCACAGCCTCTAAACAACCACCTACTCTATCGGATTTCGAAATAATGGGCAGCATTGCTATATGGCTTTTATCCTTAAGCTCATTTATAGATTTATTCAAATCATCAATATTCTCAAGTTCTTCAAAGCAAACCGCGTCGGTTGAAAACCTCTCTTCTTTTCCACCTTCCTCAAGACCCATTTTCTTTATAAAGGAGTTAAATTCGAGTTCTGTAAAGATGGCTAATAATTCTTCCCTGTTATATTCCTTTCTGTCGAATTTGGAAATATCATCGGCTATGTCCTTTTCTCTGATTATTGTACCAAGCTTCCTACTGAGAAACGCCATTTCGCGCCCCTCCTCAAGATTAGACCTTAGCTTGGGCCTCTTTATTTCATCAAGATGATTATATATATTTTCTATCGAACCATATTCCTTGATTAGATCAACTGCGGTTTTTTCTCCAACCCCTTTTACTCCGGGGATATTGTCCGAAGAATCTCCCATTAGGCCTTTAACCTCAATCAATGCCAACGGCTCTACCCCGTATTTTTCAATTACCTCCTTCGGGGTGTACCTGGAGGTAGAAGTCTTTCCTTTGCTTGTACTGGGAATTACAACCGTAACCTTAGGACTGACCAATTGAAGGGCATCCCTGTCTCCGGTGAGAATTGTAACGTCCAGACCTTTTTCTTCTGCCACTTTTGAATATATCCCGATAAGATCATCGGCCTCATAGCCCTCTTGTTCAGCAATCACTATATTCATTGCCCTTAAGATCTCCTTAACAATGGGCAATTGTTGTGCCAGCTCATCTGGCATCCCCTTTCTGTTTGCCTTATAATCCTCAAACATTTCATGACGGAATGTCTTGGCCTTAAGATCAAAAGCGACAGCCAAATAATCAGGGGCTTCTTCTTCTACATATTTATGCAGAATATTAAGAAACCCATAAACCGCATTGGTAGGAGTTCCATCAGACTTTGTCAGCATCCTCGGACCCTTAATAGCATAAAAAGCACGGTTCAATATGCTGTTTCCGTCAAGTATAAGTAGTTTTTCGCTCATAATATTCCTCCCAAGGGTTTGTTGTGTTTTGATTTAAACTAGCATGCTGATTATATTGTACATGATTCTTTACTTATTGTATAATAATGAAGACTATTAATCCATTAATGTATGTAAAGTTTCTGATTTGATTTTACATCTATGACTACTAGGATTGGCAGATTTAATTCTTGGTTTTGATTGCGTATGAAAAAGGATATACTAGAATATATAATATGGGCTTAGTTAACTAACAAGAAGCTACCATTTATATTGAGTTGACAGACCAACAGTATATACCCGGAGAAGGAATATGAAAATTTTACTTCACAATTTTCGAATAGGTATGGCTATACTTATTACAAAGCTTACCATATTTTTCTTAAGGCTATTTGGCAGAGGAGCCACTACTCTACCAGGTAAAATAGCCCTTAAAATATGTCCTAGCCTTTTTTCTGACTTGTCAGACAGATTTCGTATCATTATGATTACGGGTACCAACGGAAAGACAACCACGGCACGCATTATTTCTGGTATGTTGAATCAAGCTGGCATCAACTTTATCACTAATAAATCGGGGGCAAATTTATCTAGTGGAATTGCTACTACTCTTGTAAGTTCGCTGTCCTTAACCGGTAAATCCCTTGTAAGAACAGCACTACTTGAAACCGATGAAGGCGCTTTTAAAATCCTTGCCCCAAAGCTAAAGCCAGAGATTATCATAGTAACGAATTTCTTCGAGGATCAGCTAGATCGCTTCGGACATGTTTATGCTACTCTGAATAGTGTAAAGGAGGGCATTTTAGGCACTCCAGAATCTAAACTAATTCTGAATGCCGATGATCCACTCTGTGCATCTTTAGGCCAGACCTTGCCAAATTCCGTTGATTATTTTGGCCTTGCCGACGATGTCTATCCCGAGGATTATATAAAGGCTAGCTCTGATATTGCCTATTGTTCTAATTGTAGATCCCGTTATGATTATTCATCTAATTCCTTTGGCCATCTGGGTCATTATAAATGTCCTAATTGTGGAAATGAGAGGCCTCAGGCTCAAATCGAATGTACACAGGTCCTTGAATATGATAATCTAAGCTCCACAATAGAAATAATGATAAAAGACCAGAAGATTGCTGTAAAGCTTGCTCTGCCCGGACTTTACAATATCTATAATGCTCTGGCGGGTGCTGCTGCAGGTCACCTTTTTGAATTAAAGGAAGACGATATTGTAAAGGTTTTAGCCGACATTGAATCGGGATTTGGCAGAATGGAATCTATAAATGTTGAGGGTCGCACCCTTAAGATGATTTTAGTGAAAAACCCAACCGGATTTAACCAAGTGCTGGAATATCTTCTTACTCAAAAAACTAGTTGTACTGTAGCTTTTCTGATTAACAACAAATTAGGTGACGGTACTGATATTTCCTGGCTTTGGGATGTAAATTTCGAAATCCTTCCTGCAATGCAGGATACAATAAAAAGCTTTTACGCCTCCGGCACCAGAGCCGTGGATATGGCCGTAAGATTGAAGTATGCCGGGATTCCTGAAAAGAATATTACTATCGAAAAGAATATGCAAGAGCTTATTAACTCAATGATTGAGGCCTCTAAAGAGAATGACACTCTTTATCTGCTTCCTACTTATACAGCTATGCTGGAGATTAGGAAAGTCCTCAAGGAACGCTATAACCTAAAAGAATTTTGGGAGTAAGATAATATGTACGAGCTTAAAATATGTCATTTATATCCTGATTTGATGAGATCCTCCGGTGACAGAGGAAGTCTAATCGCCTTATATAAGCGCTGCCAATGGAGGGGTATCGAGGTAAGGGTCAGTAATATATCTATAAACGATCCTCTTAATTATAATGATTATGATATTTTTTTCATTGGAGGCGGACAAGCCTTCGAGCAGTCTATTATTAAGGAAGACCTTAATGAAGGAAAAAAGCACGAAATCATTGAAGCCATCGAAGCACACAAGATTTTTTTTGCTGTATGCGGAGGCTTTCAATTGCTCGGTAAATACTACAGAAACTCCTCGGACCAAGAAACAGAGTGCATCGGTGCTCTGGATATATGGACCCATGAGTGTGATACGCGTCTTGTAGGGAATCTTGTGTTTGAAGTTGACTTTTTAAGCGAACAGGATAAAAGCCTTAGAGGTTTTGAAAACCACTCAGGAAAAATCTACCTTGGTAAAGGGGTTAAGCCTTTAGGCCAGATAGTAACTGGTCATGGAAATAACGGCCAGGATGGCCATGAGGGTGCCAGGTATAAAAACACTTTTTGCACAAATTCCCATGGCAGCCTTCTGCCGACAAACCCCGCATTTACAGATCATTTAATCATGCTTTCCCTGTTGAATAAATATCCTGACTTTCAGGGCCTCACACCCTTGAACAATGAATTAGAAAACCGTGCAAGAACACAAGGAGACGGTTAACACAGAAGAACCGTCCCCTTGTGTTGTTAAAAATCAGCATTATTGACTGTTCTCGGGTATGGAAGTACGTCCCTGATGTTTTGCATTCCAGTCATGTACATAAGCATTCTTTCGAAGCCAAGACCAAATCCGGCATGCTTTGCAGTTCCAAACCGGCGCGTGTCCAAATACCAGTCATAAGCCTGCTTTTCAAGGCCCATCTCTTCCATGCGCTTTTCAAGCACATCAAGGCGCTCTTCTCTTTGGCTGCCCCCAATAATCTCGCCAACTCCCGGAACCAGAAGGTCCATAGCGGCTACAGTCTTGCCATCGTCATTCAGTTTCATGTAGAAGGCTTTGATTTCTTTAGGATAATCAATAACAAACAATGGCTTTTTCATGATCTGTTCTGTTAAATAGCGTTCATGCTCTGTTTGCAGATCTGCTCCCCATTTAACAGGGTATTGGAAATCATGGCCGCTTTTCAATAGCAGGTCTATAGCCTCTGTATAGGTTATACAGGCAAATTCTGAGTTTAATATACCTTCAAGCCTCTCATAAAGACCCTTGTCTATGAAACTATTGAAGAAATCCATCTCTTCTCTGGCATTCTCCATAACATACTTAATGATATATTTAATCATATCCTCAGCAAGCTCCATATCATCTTGAAGATCGGCAAATGCGATTTCAGGCTCTATCATCCAAAACTCGGCAGCGTGCCTAGTAGTATTGCTGTTTTCTGCGCGAAAGGTTGGTCCAAAGGTATAAACCTTTCCAAAGGCCATGGCGTAAGGCTCAACTGCTAGTTGACCACTAACCGTAAGAGCGGTGTATTTGCCGAAGAAATCCTCACCATAATCTATTTCATTCTTTTCATTTCTAGGTATATTGTTCATATCAAGTGTTGTAACCTGGAACATCTCCCCTGCGCCCTCACAATCGCTTGAGGTAATTATGGGAGTATGAACATAAACAAAGCCCCTTTCCTCGAAAAAGCGATGTATGGCATAAGACAAAACCGAACGAACCTTAAATACTGCAGAAAATGTATTTGTTCTTGGTCTTAAATGAGCAATTGTACGCAAGTATTCAAAGGTATGGCGTTTCTTCTGCAAGGGATAGTCCGGGGTTGATTTGCCCTCAATAACAATCTCAGTTGCTTTAATCTCATAAGGCTGTTTAGCCTGGGGTGTCTCAACCACACGCCCTTTCACCCTTAAAGCACTTCCTATATTCAAGTGGGAAATCTCAGAATAATTATCAAGACTCTTATCAAAAACAACCTGAAGATTCTTAAAGAAGGATCCATCATTTATTTCAATAAATCCAAAGTTTTTGTTGTCTCTGATTGTACGGACCCATCCGCATATTTGAACCTCTGTACCGGTAAGATCCTTATAGGTCTCGTTTAGATGTTTTATTTCTATTCTTTTCATACAATATCAGCTCCATCCGTTATAATGCATTATTAATTATTGTCTCAATTATTATATCCCTAATCAGATAATAGCACAGATATTATTCTTGTAACAAGAAATATCAAGGGGACGTATATCAAAAGATACGTCCCCGCGATATTACCCCCTTGATATTGAAGGGGCCACCCAAATGCTATGGGTGGCCCACATAATATTCAGGAATATTTATTTCTGAGCTTTGTCCTCAGGATAGTTTTCACGAGCCACATAATGTGTGTGTAATAGCTTGTGAGCCTTTTCCCCACCCGGTGTCTCAAAGTATTCCTCATACATTTTCAAGACCTTAGGATTCTGGTGAGATCTTCTCAATGTAAGATTTTGATCCTCCTGGTAAAGAGCCTTTGCTCTTTCAACCCTAAGATCCATGTCACTTCTTACACTAGCAGGCTGAATAGGTTGTCCGCCTCCGCATACGCATCCACCAGGGCAAGCCATAATCTCGATAAACTGATAATCAGCTTCTCCTGCTCTAACCTTATCCATAATCTTTCTGGCATTTCCAAGGCCATGGGCAACAGCTGCCTTAATCTTCACTCCAGCCACTTCAACTTCGGCTTCCTTAATATCCTCAACACCTCTAACGACATTGATATCAACATTGTCATCATCCTTGCCGGTAAGCAGATAAGGAACACTTCTTAATGCAGCCTCCATAACGCCACCAGTAGCACCGAAGATAACACCTGCGCCAGTTGCTTCACCCATTGGATCGTCAAACTCTTCATCTTCAAGTCTTCTGAAGTCGATACCAGCCTCTTTAATCATCTGGGCAAGTTCGCGGGTAGTAATAACCTCATCAACATCAGGGAAACCTGTTGAGGCCAATTCTGGCCTTTCTGCCTCATACTTTTTAGCTGTACATGGCATTACTGATACGACAAACATTTTTTCACGATCAATACCCATCTTATCAGCATAATAAGATTTAAGAACTGATCCAAACATGTTTTGTGGTGATTTACATGTTGACAAATTATCCAGCAAATCAGGATAGAAATGTTCGCAGAACTTAATCCATCCAGGGCTACATGATGTAATCAGTGGAAGAGTGCCGTTATTTTTAATTCTGTTAACCAGCTCAGTTCCTTCTTCCATAATGGTTAGGTCAGCAGCTGTATCAGTGTCAAAGACTTTGGCAAAGCCTAACTTCTTTAGTGAGGCTACCATCTTGCCAGTAACAGGTGTTCCGATAGGATATCCGAACTCTTCTCCAATAGCAGCACGAACTGCAGGTGCAGTCTGAACTACAACATGAAGATCCTCATTGCTTAATGCATCCCAAACCTTCTCGATTGAACTCTTTTCACGAAGAGCACCAACCGGGCAAACCACGATACACTGACCACAGTTTACACATGGAGTATCCTTCAGTGGCATATTGAAAGGTGATGCAACTATTGTTTTGTAACCTCTGTCAATTGTTTCAATAGCAGATACAGTCTGCACTTCTTTACAAACGCTTACACAACGGCGACATAAGATACATTTATTTGGGTCACGAACTATAGAATGTGATAAATCATCTATAGGATAGTGCTGTGTTTCCCCCTCATATCTGATATCCTGTACATTCAATTCCTGAGCAAGCTTTTGCAGCTCACAGTTTAAGCTCCTTACACAGCTGAGGCAAGTCCTCTCATGGGCTGACAGAATCAATTCTAGAGTAACCTTACGGGTTTCACGAATCTTAGGACTATTTGTAATAACCTTTAATCCTTCTGATACAGGATACATACAAGCTGCCTGAAAGCTTCTGGCACCTACGTCTACAATACACATACGGCATGCGCCGATTTCATTTATGTCCTTGAGATAACAGAGAGTGGGTATATTTATCCCGGCGCTCTTTGCAGCCTCAAGCACGGTTGACCCTACCGGGGCCTTTACTTCTTTACCGTCTATTGTTAGGGTAACAAATTCAGACATACTTTTCACACTCCCCTCTTATTTCTTTTCAATGGCGGCAAATTTACATGAATCCATACAAACTCCGCACTTAATACATTTTTCTTGATCTATAACGTATGGGTTCTTAATCTCACCAGAAATAGCATTTACAGGACATTTTCTGGCACATAAGCTACATCCCTTACACTTATCAGCGATAATAGTATACTTGACCATTGCCTTACAAACGCCGGCAGGACATCTGTGTTCTTTTACATGAGCCTCATATTCATCACGGAAATATCTTAAGGTGCTCAGTACAGGGTTTGGAGCAGTCTGGCCAAGACCGCAAAGAGATGCCTGTCTAATGCTCTCTGCTAAGGTCTCAAGCTTTTCAATATCCCCTTCTTCACCTTTACCCTTTGTGATACGGTCAAGGATCTCATACATGCGCTTTGTACCTATACGACAAGGTGGGCATTTACCACAGGATTCATCAACTGTAAACTCTAAGAAGAACTTAGCTATGTCAACCATACAGTTGTCCTCATCCATAACAATTAATCCGCCTGAGCCCATCATTGAGCCAATATTAATCAGATTATCATAGTCAATAGGAGTATCAATATGCTCAAATGGAATACATCCGCCCGATGGTCCACCTGTCTGGGCAGCTTTAAACTTCTTATTGTTTGGAATACCGCCACCGATATCATAAACAACTTCACGAAGGGTCGTTCCCATAGGTATCTCTACAAGACCAGTATTATTGATTTTTCCACCAATAGCAAACACCTTTGTACCCTTGCTCTTTTCTGTACCTATTGAATTAAACCACTCTGAACCATTTAATATTATTGGAGGTATATTTGCATAGGTCTCAACATTATTAAGAATTGTAGGTTTGCCAAAAAGTCCTTTAACTGCAGGGAACGGAGGACGGGTTCTTGGCTCTCCGCGCTTACCCTCAATGGATGTCATGAGTGCGGTTTCTTCTCCACAAACAAATGCACCAGCACCTAGTCTTAAACCTATATCAAATGAAAAGTCTGTTCCAAAAATATTCTTTCCTAATAATCCATATTCACGAGCTTGTTCCAACGCAATGTTCAAGCGGTTAACAGCTATGGGATATTCTGCTCTTACATATACATATCCCTGATTAGCTCCGATTGCATAACCTGCAATGGTCATTGCCTCTATTAAGGAGTGGGGGTCACCCTCTAAAATAGATCTGTCCATGAATGCTCCCGGGTCACCTTCGTCGGCATTACAGCAAACATATTTTTGCTCATTAACCTCTTTAGCTGCAAATTGCCATTTCAGACCTGTCGGGAAACCTGCGCCACCACGGCCACGAAGGTTTGATGCCTTTAATAGATCTATTACCTCTTGAGGCGTCATTTCTGTGAGAACCTTTGCAAGAGCCTGATAACCATCCTTGGCTATGTACTCATCAATAACCTCAGGATTAATAACGCCGCAATTACGAAGAGCAATTCTATGCTGACGCGAGAAGAAATCTACATTGTCAAGGGACTTGGTAATATCCTCCGCCTCTGCATCACCTAATAATAGGTCCTTTACAATACGACCTTTTACCAGATGCTCGCTTACTATTTTTTCTACATCATCAACAGTAACATGGCAATATGTAGCACCCTCAGGATAGATTACCAATATCGGGCCCTTTTCACAAAGTCCAAAGCATCCGGTTTTAACAATCTTAACTTCATTTTCTATGCCATTGGCCTTGAGCTCCTTTTCCAATCTGTCCATTAAATCTGGAGCCTTAGAAGCTGTACAGCCTGTACCATTACAAATCAAGACATGTGATCTGTAAACCATAATCATCCCCCTACCTTTCTGCTGCGCCAACAGTGAATTCAGTAACAGGCTTTTGGTTAACTAAATGCTCTGCAACAATTCTTCTGACTTTTTCGGCATCCAGCTCAACATATGTTGTTTTTTCACCATTTGCCTCGATTATCTCTGCAACCGGTTCTAAACGACATACTCCTATGCATCCTGTCATTGATACACTTACATTATTAATTTTACGCTTTTCAATTTCTTCGATAAACGCGTTCATTACTTTCTTGGCGCCAGCGGCTATACCACAGGTGGCCATACCAACCACTATTCTGATTTTATCCTCATTATCACGAATTGACATTTCCTTTAACGCTTTATCACGAATAGCTTTTAATTCTTCAATCGACTTCACTTAATACACCTCCGAAAACTGAATTAATACCTTGACTAATTGTATTTTGTATCCATTCAAGTACATTCTTATTGTCTATTTGAACCCCGTCCAATACTTCATTAATCTGGTCAGTATCCAATAAAAAGTCTGCATTTTTATATTTAAACTCGACTATCCAGGTTATGCTTTTATTAGCTGATATTAATAATGTCAGGGTTCCCGGTATATCACCTATAGGAATTCTGTCTATATGATCCACCTTGAAGCTGGCCTGTATCTTTGTTCCTTTACCGGGCTCTGAATCGAGTCTAAGCTCGCCTCCCGCCATTTCAGCTGACTGCTTCAATAAGGGAATTCCAAGTCCCACCCTTCTGGTAGTTCTAGTGGTTTTAAACGGATCTGTAACCTTTCTCAAAAAGTCCTTTTCCATCCCCTTACCATTATCAATGACTTCAAAGTACAGCATTTGTCGAATATCACATACTTGAATAATTATACTTATCTTACTGGCACCTGCCACAATTGAGTTCTGAGCTATATCCATTAAATGCATTGATATATCTTTCATAGTCTAAACGGCAGCTGCTTCGGCCTCTTGATACTTTCGAATAATGTCTGGAATATCGTCTGCAGTAAGTCTTCCATATACATCATCGTTAATCATTATTACCGGGGCTAACCCACAAGCACCTATACATCTGCAGGCATCTAACGAGAAGAGACCGTCAGAAGTGCATTCTCCACTCTTAATATTTAGAATTTCTGATATCTTGTCATAGATTTCTCCAGCTCCCTTAACATAGCAAGCTGTTCCCAAACATACGCTTATTTTATATTTTCCTTTAGGATTAAGATAGAACTGGGTATAAAATGTGACCACACCATATACCTCAGCAAGAGAGACACCCAAGCCTTCAGCAATCCTTTTCTGAACGCTCATAGGTAAATAGCCATAAAGTTCTTGAGCATCATGCAAAACTGGGATTAATGCTCCGCGCGTATCCTTATACTTGGCGATTATTTTGTCTAACTCTTGAACCTTATTGTCTGTACTGCAACAACCGCAACTCATATTGACAACCTCCTATATTATTTTATAATCTGAAAAATAAATAATGGTTTGATTGTTAATAGCTTAACAATTTTCGTGATAATTGTACCACAACAAATGCTTGTTTTCAATATAATTTAAGCATTTCATGGGGATTTCTTTGTTTTTTGTATACACTATCTAATCAAAAGAAAACAGGTTCCTTTTTTATCTTAAGGAACCTGTTGTTTACACTATCTTACCGTTATCAAAACCGGTTATAATTGCTTCACTATTTAAAAAAGAGTAAGCTGTATTCAAAGTTATTCAGCAGAAGCCTCTGCTTCGCCTTCTTCTGATTCTGAGTCTGACTCTGCTTCAGCGCCTTCTGCTTGTCCAGCCCCGCCCTTAGGCCTTGAAATTGTCAATACAATCTTATCGGCCTCTTCCTCAGGGGTTATACCCTCAGGGAATTTTACATCTGCAATGGTGATTCTATCATCGGCATCCAGATCTGTAACATCTATTTCTAAATAGTCAGGAATATTTTGTGGTAAACCACTTACAGGAATCTGGTCCATTTGAAGCATTACTAACATCTTTTTAAATTCCACTGCCTCTCTTCCCACTAATCTAACATCTAAATTAATTTTTATCTCTTCATCTAAAGAAATCTGTTGGAAGTCAATGGTAATGAGGTCGCGATTTATAGGTGAATAATACATATTCTTGACCATGGCAGTAATATTTTCTTTTCCCTCCAGGTCAAGATTAAATAAATAGTTCCTGCCGTATTTTGAAAGGCTCTTCACAATTTCATCACGCTTTACTGCAACCGAAATTGAATCCTTTCCTTTTGAACTGATTGAAGCAGGGAGAAATCCTTGTTTCCTTAGCTGCTTACTTGATCTGCTATTAGGGTTTTCCCTTTTTTCTATAGCTATCGTTACTTTTTTACTCATATTCTTCTCCTCCAATATCTATATTAATGTATTATAAAACAATTTAGTTCAATTATTAATAATAACAGATAGTATCACAATAATCAAATCAGGTATGTAAAAAAATTGAAAATATATCCTGTTAGAAGGAATGCATCCTAAGAGTAAAAATCTTCAATCTGCTTCTTTGTATTAGCTGAGATGGATTCACCTAAAAAGTTGCGGGATTTTGTCTGCTTTTCCTGAAGTGTCTGATTTATGCTTTCATTGACTCTTTCTATTTCAAGCTTTAATTCCCGGGCTGAAATTACTGCACTTCCCGTACCCCTTATAATAATCTGCTCAAGGGCATCTGAGGTGGCAACAGTTATGTCGTACCTTTTCTTATTGTCATAAGCAAACTTCTCAATATATAGATCAGCAGTCTGAGCCTCTTTGGTATATACCACATTTATATTATGGTATTTGATTATTTCCTCTCTGTGTCTCTGAACACGATATGCATCAAAGACTACAATTATATTGCACTTTTGCAGGCTCTGATATTTGCTTAATGAATCAAGTAAGCTGTTTCTCGAAGCGTCCATACTTTCTTCCGCAAGTTCTTTTAACTCGGGCCATGCAAATATTACATTGTAGCCATCCACAAGCAAATACTCATCCTTTTTTTCAACTGCTGTGACAGTGGCCGCGAGATCATCGGAAGTATCCCCTCTTAAACTTTGGGATCTGTAGAAGCTGTCCTTTGCCGATTTTCTTTTTTTCCAAACAGACTTTTTCCCCTGATTAGCAAAAAAGGTCTTGTTTAAAATCCGATCTACCTCTTCTGGTTCAAGCCATCTTTCATTTGTAGTCTGTGCTTTCACTAAAGCTATTTCGTCTGAATAATTGTCCTTCTGCTTCAGATAGCTTTCTAAATGCATATGGTTCTTTACTTCATACCATGGAACAATAAAACCTGTTCCACCTGAGCAAAAAACTGATCCCGTGGGGTTCTCAACATCCCGCTCAGAATCATATCCAGATTGTTCTATTACCTCATCAGCATTATGACAGGGCTCATAACCCTTCATGCTTAAGAAGAGCTTCCCCTGACCTCTGGTATACGCATTCACATCATTCTGATAATCTCTTAAATAGACAACAGGGGCACTTCCTGTAAGAATTGCAGTTTCTCCATCAGTACTCAGAATCTGGCTTGTCCCGCGCATATTTTCTATATCATTCATAGCCCGTCCAAGCATTTTTTCTGGCAGCTCCAAATGAAAGGAATAACAAGGCTCAAGCAGTACAGACTCAGCCTCCTTGAGCCCCTGGCGTACAGCTCTGTAGGTAGCCTCTCTGAAGTCGCCCCCTTCAGTATGCTTATTATGTGCTTTTCCTGATACCAATGTAATATTAATATCTGTAATTGATGAACCAGTGAGTACGCCCTTATGCTCCTTCTCTTTAAGATGCGACATTATAAGGTTCTTCCAGCTTTTCCCCAGAGTATCCTCACTGCAATTATCATAAAAGCTTATGCCGCTCCCCCGCTCAGCAGGCTCTAACAATAAATGAACCTCAGCATAATGTCTTAGGGGTTCAAAATGCCCAACACCCTCAACAGTATTTGCAATTGTTTCTTTATATACAATTTTGCCCGGCCCAAAGGCTACTTCAACACCAAAGCGTGATTGGATAAGGCTTTGCAAAATTTCTATCTGAACCTGCCCCATCACCTTTACTTGTATTTCTCTTAGAACCTCACTCCAAACAATACTTAGTTCAGGATTTTCCTCCTCCAGTTCCCGAAGCTTAGGCAGCATAGCACGGGGATCCATACCATCAGGCAATAAAATCTGATATGTCATAACGGGCTCAATTAAAGGAAGAGGAGATGCTTTTTCAAATCCCAGCCCCTCTCCAGGTCTTGTTTGGTTAAGACCTGTTACGGCACAGATTTCACCCGCTTCACATTCATTCACGGCTTCATACTTCTCACCTGAATAAATTCGAATCTGATTAACCTTTTCCTCCCAGACTCCATTTGTCAAAAGCGCCCTGGCTTTTAGGTTGCCGCCTGTAACCTTCATATAAGTAAGACGGTTGCCCTGTTCGTCCCTTCCAATTTTAAATATCCTCGCGCCGAATTCATCGGGATAAGCAGGATGTATAGTATATTTCTTAATACCTTCCAAAAGCTCGCTTATCCCTTCTAGCTTCAGTGCTGACCCGAAATAGCAGGGGAAAACCTTAGAGGATTTAACTGCATCTTTAATTTGGCCGGATGTGATTCCTCCCTTTTCTAGAAAGGTCTCCATCAAAGCTTCATCAGTCATTGCAAGCTGGTCATTAACCTCTTCATTGATACCCTGGCTGAAATCAATACATCTGTCGCTAAGTTGTTTTTTTATGTCCCTGATAAGCTTTCCTTTATTGGCAGTTAACATATCCATCTTGTTAACAAAGATAAAAACCGGGATATTATAAATAGAAAGCAGACGCCACAGAGTCTTTGTATGCCCCTGTACACCGTCTGCTCCATTAATTATTAAGATAGCATAATCCAGGACCTGCAGGGTTCTTTCCATTTCGCTTGAAAAGTCTACATGTCCCGGAGTATCAAGAAGAGTTATTTGAATTTCGTTATCCTTTAGTATAGCCTGCTTTGAAAAGATGGTAATCCCTCTTGCCCTTTCAAGATCATAATTATCCAGATAGGCATCCTTGTTATCCACTCTTCCAAGCTTGCGTATATTGCCGCTTACATAAAGCAAGCCCTCTGATAATGTTGTTTTTCCGGCATCTACATGGGCTAGTATTCCAATAACTACTTTATTCATAAGTACTATTATACAACATTCAGCTTGTACTTTCTAAAGATGGTCTTTATTTTGGCTATGGATTCTTTTTCAGGGGGCTGAGTTGAGCCCAGCTCATACATCAAGCCAAGCTCCTCCCACTTATATTCACCAAGCTTGTGAAAGGGAAGAATATCAACACGACTGATAACGGTATAATGGGAAAGATGCTCTGCCAGTTTTTCAATATCTTCATAATCATCAGTAAGACCTGGAACTATTACATGGCGTATCCATACTTCCTTTTTGCTTTCCTCCAGATAATCCAGAAGCCTTAAGACATTCTCATTACCTTTTCCCGTAAAGCAAAGAGCCTTGGCTGAATCAATGGACTTAATATCCAATAAAACAAGGTCAGCTTCATCGATGGCATGCCGGCATGTAATCAAGGGCAATTCTCCTGATGTATCTATTGCAGTATGAATACCATGTTTCCTGCATTCTTTTAAAACCTCAGCAGCATAATCCGGCTGCAAAAGAGGCTCACCCCCTGACAGTGTAACTCCTCCACTCTTTATGAAGTTTTTGTACTTCAGGATATCCTCCATCAGCTCTTGAACTGTAGTTTTATTTCCAGCCTGAAGCTGCCATGTATCAGGATTATGGCAATATTTGCATCTTAAGGCACAGCCCTGCATAAACACAACATAACGTATACCCGGTCCATCAAGGGTTCCATAGGTCTCAACCGAATGTATATATCCTTCCATATTGCCACACTCCCTTCACTTATAATAAAACAACTAAATTCAGTTATATCTTTGTTCATTTCTTATCTACTATAATACAAAATTTCTTTAATTAAAACCTCTCGTGGAATGTTCTGCTAATTACATCAAGCTGCTGCTCTCTTGTTAGCTTTACAAAATTAACGGCATATCCTGAAACTCTTATGGTAAGCTGCGGATACTTTTCAGGATGATCCATTGCATCAAGCAGAATATCCTTGTCTAATACATTGACATTTATATGGTGCCCACCTTCTGTAAAATAACCATCCAGAAGATTAACAAGATTATCATATTTTTCGCTCTCTGTTTTTCCTAATGCCCCAGGAACAATGGAGAATGTATAGGATATTCCATCCTCACTGTAATCATAGGGCAGCTTTGCAACAGATGCCATGGAAGCGATGCAACCCTTAGTATCCCTTTTATGCATAGGATTTGCACCAGGCGCAAAGGGCTCACCAAGTTTTCTTCCATCCGGAGTGCTTCCGGTTTTCTTTCCATAAACTACATTCGATGTAATTGTCAATATTGATAAAGTAGGCTTACTGGTCCTGTATGTCTTATGCCTGCTTAACTTACCCATAAATTTCTTTACCACATCAACAGCAATGGCATCAACCCTGTCATCATTGTTGCCGAACATCGGGAATCCACCCTCGATCTCGTAGTCTACAACAAGGCCATTCTCATTTCTTACAGGCTTGACCTTAGCAAATTTAATAGCAGATAAAGAGTCGGCCACTACTGAAAGTCCGGCTATACCGCATGCTGAGGTTCTGAAAACTTCTTCGTCATGGAGAGCCATTTCTATTCTCTCGTAGCAGTATTTATCATGCATATAATGAATAACATTCAATGTGTTTATATATAGCTTTGATAACCAGTCCAAGATGGTGTTGAAGCGCTCCATAACCTCATCATAATCAAGATATTCTGAAGTTATAGGTGCAAATGCCGGACTGACCTGTTCTCCACTTATTTCATCCTTACCACCGTTTATGGCATATAACAGAGCCTTTCCGAGATTTGCTCTCGCTCCGAAGAACTGCATCTGCTTGCCTATCCTCATTGCAGATACACAGCATGCTATGCCATAATCGTCACCAAACTTTTCTCTCATCATATCATCATTCTCGTATTGAATGGATGAGGTTTCCACTGAAAGCCTGGCACAGTATTTCTTGAAATTTTCAGGGAGACTGGTTGACCATAGTACCGTCATATTCGGTTCCGGTGCAGGACCTAAATTTGTAAGGGTATGCAGGAACCTGTATGTCATCTTTGTGACCATATGCCTGCCGTCAACACCAATACCGCCAAGGGCTTCCGTGACCCAAGTGGGATCTCCTGAGAATAGTTCGTCATATGCAGGTGTTCTTAAGAATCTGACCATCCTGAGCTTCATTACAAAATGATCGACAAATTCCTGAATTTCGCTCTCTGTATATTTTCCTTCAGCCAAATCCTTTTCAGCGTAAACATCAAGAAATGTTGAAACCCTTCCAAGGCTCATTGCTGCGCCGTTCTGTTCCTTCACAGCTGCCAGATATGCAAAATACAACCATTGAATAGCTTCCTTTGTATCGGTTGCAGGCTTGCTAATATCGATCCCGTAGCTTTGAGCCATTTCCTTGAGCTCCTCAAGGGCCCTGATCTGCTCGCTTAATTCTTCGCGCTGCCTGATTACAGGAGAGTTCATAATGTCTAAAACATAGTTTTTCAACGCTTCCTTTTTTAGATTGATGAGATAATCCATACCATAGAGAGGAACCCTTCTATAGTCACCAATTATTCTTCCTCTTCCGTATGCATCAGGTAATCCAGTGATTATGCCCGTATGTCTGGCTCTTCTCATTTCATCGGTATAAGCATCAAAAACACCATCGTTATGAGTTTTTTTGTATTTAAATACATTCTCCACATTGGGATCCATCTCTTTGTTATATGCTTTCAAAGAGGTCCTGACCATTCTGATACCACCGAAGGGCATAATGGCTCTTTTCAGTGGTGTATCTGTTTGAAGTCCTACTATTTCTTCATTTTCCCTGTCAATATATCCCGGCTTATGTGATGTAATAGTAGATATTGTATGACTATCTATATCCAGCACACCACCGTTATCACGTTCCTTTTTCATTAGTTTCTTAACATTGTCCCATAGCCCCAATGTTTTATTGGTAGGTGCGGCTAAAAAGCTATCATCTCCATCATATGGAGTATAGTTTTTCTGAATGAAATCTCTTACATCTATGGTTGAATTCCATTTTCCTTTATTAAAAATCTTTTGCATAATTAAGCCTCCATTCATTAATAATATACAAATCCAGAAAGTTTAAACGTATCACTGGATTAAGTTTTTTTATTTAAGCCAATAATGTATACTGTATACATTATTTATTTTTATTATACCCTATTTTTTATACTTAATCAAGAGTAAAGCAGGGGCGCAAGATAGGGGAGGTTCTGTGTCCTTAGACAACAAAAACTAGGATGGTTCGGAGTCATAATAAAACAGCAAGAGAGATTATTATGAGCCCTAAAACAGCAAGTCGGGAGGCGGTTCTGAGCCCTAATAAAATGGTAAGCCAGGAGACGCTTTTTCTAATAAAGGTAAGAGGCTGGATTTAGAACAATATGCTCTGACCTCCTGCCTCTTATCAATTACTTCTAGCCTATTAATATTCTAGCTAATTTATTCTAGCCTTTATACTCTATTAATGATCTTACTGCCTCATGAATTCTGTGGGCAATATATGGATTGTTCATTGTGTAAAGATGGATTCCGTCAACTCCTTGGGTTATCAGATCCACAATCTGATCTATAGCATAGGCTATCCCTGCATCCCGCATAGCCTCGGGACTGTTTTCGTACCTGTTCATCATGGTCAAAAATTTATGAGGAAGCTCAACCTTGCAAAGAGTCACCATGCGCTCTATCTGCTTCTTGTTGGTAACAGGCATTATTCCAGCCTCAATAGGAACATTAATTCCTGCTATGGCCGCCCTTTCCCTGAATCTATAAAAATGAGCATTGTCAAAGAACAGTTGTGTTACCAGATGGCTTACCCCTGCATCAACCTTTTTCTTCAGGTTATGAATGTCATCTACGATTGAAGCCGATTCAAAATGACCTTCAGGATAACAGCCGCCTAAAACGCCAAAATCTCCGTTTTCCTTAATAAAGGAGACTAAATCGCTGGCATATTTAAAATCATCCTTCGGGGTATAATCAGGGTTAATATCTCCCCTGAGGGCCATAATATTTTTAATTCCTGCCGCATTAAATTCCCCAAGCATCTTAAGCACATCCTGCTTAGTAAGATAAATACATGTCAGATGGGCTACGCTCTCTATCCCGTAATGATTCTTTATGTTTGATGCTATATCAAGGGTTTTTTTGTTGTTTTCACTGCCTCCCGCTCCGTATGTTACGCTGATAAAGTCAGGTTTTAACTCCTTCAGTTGCTCAACCGTACTGTAAATAGTATCAATGGAGCTGGTCTTTTTCGGAGGAAAAACCTCAAAGGAAAATACTGTTTTTTTCTTAAAAAGATCTGCTGTCTTCATAATTTATAACCATCCTAAATATTATTGCCTGAATAAATGAAATTATTAACATATATAATAACATAAAACCTTATGCTATGCATTTGTAAAAATAACAATAAAATCTAGGTAAAGGCTTTAAGTGTCTGAGAATTATTGAAAAAATCCTCCCAAGGGTCGGCGCCTTCAATTCTTGACAGAGCGTCAAAGATATCAATCCCATCGGGGGCTACAGTGTCAAGCTCATCCCAGAAAATTGGCATTGAAACTTTACCACCTTTTCTTGCCCTTAACGAGTATGGGGCAATACTGGTAGCTCCTCT
>JAAYTU010000073.1 GCA_012523705.1 Clostridiaceae bacterium | reverse complement strand
GGCTACTACGGAATTGATTTCAATAACAAAAGGACTGTTAAATGACAGTCCTTTTGTATATTGTGAAATTATTAATCTTAGATTATTTGCCAAACAGAGCAAAGAAAATACCTGCTGCAACGGCTGATCCGATAACTCCGGCCACATTTGGTCCCATGGCGTGCATAAGTAAAAAGTTATTTGGATTTGCCTTCTGGCCTTCAACCTGGGATACTCTTGCTGCCATAGGAACTGCTGAAACACCAGCAGACCCAATAAGTGGATTGATTTTTCCACCTGAAAGCAAATACATGAGCTTTCCTAACAGTAATCCGCCAATTGAACTAAATGCGAATGCTAATAATCCTAAAGCAATGATCTTTAATGTTTCAGGTTTAAGGAAAGTCTCACCCACTGCTTTAGAGCCTACAGTTATACCCAAGAATATAGTCACTATATTCATAAGTTCATTCTGGGCCGTCTTAGATAGTCTCTCTGTGACTCCTGATTCCTTAAGCAGGTTACCAAGCATCAGCATACCAATAAGGGGTGCTACAGAGGGAAGAAGTAATATACATAAGACGGTTACTACGATAGGGAATACTATCTTCTCGGTCTTGGAGACTTCTCTTAATTGCTCCATTTTAACTTCTCTTTCCTTCTTTGTAGTCAACAGCCTCATTAGTGGGGGCTGAATCATTGGAATAAGTGCCATATAGGAATATGCTGCAATTGCAATGGCAGGCAGCAAGTCTTGTGCCAGTTTTGAGGTAAGCCAAATAGCAGTTGGCCCGTCAGCACCTCCTATAATTCCAATTGCTGCGGCGGCTTCAGGGGAGAACCCTAAGGCAATTGCTATAAAAAATGCGATATAAATACCGAATTGAGCAGCAGCACCTAGGAACAGACTGGAAGGTCTGGCAATAAGGGGAGCAAAATCAGTCATTGCACCTATACCAAGGAAAATAAGTGGCGGGTATATACCCAGTTCAATGCCCTGGTAAAGGTAGTACAATAATCCTCCCGGCTGATCTCCTAAAGGACCATCCATTAATCCAGTCATAGGCATATTTGCTAAGAGCATACCAAAAGCAATTGGTAGAAGCAAGAGAGGCTCAAACTTCTTAACAATAGCCAAATAAATAAGAACAAAAGATACAAGTATCATAACAAGCTGTTGCCATGTAATAGTAGCAAAGCCTGACATCTCCCATATCTTAACCAGTGTATCTGCAAATGAGTACGTCATGAATAATATATACCCCCTAATTCAATGATAATAGAACATCGCCTGTAGCAACCGATGCTCCCTTCGATGTAATAATCTGGGACACCACTCCGTCTCTTGGAGCCATGATCTCATTTTCCATTTTCATTGCTTCTAAGATAATGAGAATATCTCCTGCTTTAACAGAAGAGCCGGGTGATACCCTTATATCAAGTATGGTCCCGGGCATGGGGGCTTTAACAGCTTCACCCGATACATTAGCAGGTGCTGCAGCAGCCTGTGTAGGTTGTGCAGGTGCTGGAGCAGCAGGGGCAACGGGTTGCGGAGCTGGTGCGGCAGCCTGAGTTGTACTTAAAAGGGTTGCCTGACCCCTTTCGACCTCAACTTCATAATTCTTATCGTTTATAGTTACCATATATTTCATAAATTATTATCCTCCTACTTTAAAGCTTAAGATAAGATGTTCGTTAATCTATAGCCTTGATATACTTAAAATTTAACTCCGACAGCGGGATTTGTGATTCATCACTGACTATAGCCATTATCATGGCTGCAGTCTTTTCATCAACATCTATTAGCTTTAGTTGTCCTGGTATAATGTCAGTAAGATTTGCTTTAACAGTTTGTTCTTTAGGCTCAGCAGAAGGCTTTGCATCCTTCTTTTTAACAAAAAAGTTAAATATTTTGGATTCCACGGAAATCGCAATGCTAAGAGCTACCAGAACAGCAAATACTGTCACTAAACCAAAAAGAGCTATCTGTAAACTTTCAAATAACGACATAAATACACATCCTTTACACTTTTCTAATGGAGTAGGTGACAGTTGCGGCTTTTCGCTCTTCTCTTTCCTTGAAGAATTTCTCTGCTATCTGTGGGAAAGCAATGTAGGAAAGCACATCTTCGTCAGATTGAGCCATACTCCCAAGCTCTTTTTTAGTCTTTTCAAAGGCCGGCTCAAGGGTATCGGCGAATCTTCCTGTGATTGGTTCTTCATCGCCAAGAACCTGCTTGGCCAAATCCTGATTAAGCTCTCCGGGTGCTTTACCGTACTCACCCTTGAAGTATGCTTTTACCTCTTTGGATACACTCTTATACCTTTCACCTAGCAATACATTGGTAGCTGCCTGAACGCCAACCATCTGACTCATAGGTGTAACAAGTGGTGGATAACCTAAATCGGCTCGGACCCTAGGAGTTTCCTGCAGAACCTCGTCCAACCTGTCTAAAGCATTTTGTTGCTTAAGCTGAGAGATAAGATTAGAAAGCATTCCGCCGGGTATCTGATAAGTCAAAGCATCTGTTTCTGTGCCCATAACATATGGGTTCAAAACGCCCTCCTCAAGGAATCTTTCCTTAATGGGCTTAAAGAAGTCATTGATTTCTTTTAATACTTCTTCTTTTAAATCTGTTTCATAACCCAGTCTCTTAATGGCAAAATTCATAGTCTCAGTTGCGGGCTGGGATGTACCACCAGAAAAAGTTGATATGGCTGTATCTATTCCGCTGCAGCCAGCTTCAATTGCCTTAAGATAGGTCATAGGCCCGAGGCCTGTTGTTGAGTGGGTATGCAAAATTAATGGAATTTTTACTGTTTCTTTCAGGGCTTTAAATATTTCATAGGCATCCTTAGGATCCATGATTCCTGCCATATCCTTGATACAAATAGAATTGGCACCCATTTCCTCAAGCTGTTTACCTAGTTTGGCATAGCTTTCTAAGTTATGAATAGGGCTAGTGGTATAACAGATCGCTCCCTGGGCATGACCGCCCCATTTAAGAGTCTCCTCCATTGCAACCTCAATGTTTCTGAAATCATTGAGAGCATCGAATATTCTTATGATATCCATACCGTTCTTAATGGAGTATTCTACAAATTTTCTTACAACATCATCGGGATAATGCTTATAACCCAAAATATTCTGCCCTCTTAAGAGCATTTGAAGCTTAGTGTTCTTGACCTTTTCTTTTATTTTTCTTAGTCTTTCCCAGGGATCCTCTGACAGATATCTTAGACAAGAATCAAAGGTTGCTCCTCCCCAGCATTCGATTGAGTAGTAGCCTGCATTATCAATCTTTTCAAGAATGGACTCAAAATCTTCAAAAGGCATTCTTGTAGCGATGAGGGATTGATTGGCATCTCTTAAAACAGTTTCAGTGATATTTACCTTCACAAATACACTCTCCTCTCGTAATTTGTTATTTATATTCAAAAACCTATAAATTTTTGGTTTTCATATAAGTATTATTTGTAGGCAACGGGTAATTATCAAATTATTAAAAATAAAGATAATCATGAACCATTTTAGCTTAATTTCTTAAGAAGTACAAGACAAGTTTGTTAAATAAATAACCAAACTAGAAGTAGCTAACTATCGCAAATGCTTTGAGATATAAGCCTTTTGAATAGAATCGTTAAAAGCTGCGAATAATGCGAATTGATAAAATTAGAGCAAAGTGCACTTATTTATAAAATGATTTGTGCACAAAGTCTAATTTTGTCGGAAAGTGATTGCAAAGTTATTTTTTTTGCTTTATTCTATATAAGCGGAGTTTGCAGTTATTTTAACAATATTTAAATTATTGAATTATTATTTAGGGGGTTGTAAAATGTCAGTTGTTATTTTAGTCATCTTAGCCTCTATCTTAGCTCTTGCTTTCGCTGCATTCAACTTCGCAAAAGTGAAGAAATTGGACGAAGGCACTGATAAGATGAAGGAAATTGCCGGTGCAATCCGCATCGGTGCAAATGCATTTATGAATTATGAGTATAAGGTACTATACTCAGTTGTTGCAATTGTTGCTGTAATTATGGCATTGCTCACCAGTTGGCAATCAGCGGTTGCACTCATTATAGGTTCTGTAATGAGCGGAGCTGCAGGTCTGGTAGGCATGAGAATTGCAACCTATGCTAATGTGCGTGTATCCAATGAAGCTCGCAAAACAAAAGATATTGGTAAAACAGTTAAGGTTGCTTTCCGCGGCGGCTCTGTTATGGGTCTTTGTGTTGCAGGCTTTGCCTTATTAGGTCTTTTTATTGTATACATGGTCTTTGGTGTGGGCATGCGTCAATTGGATAATCTTAATACTTTGACCAACTGGATAGGAGTTTCTTATATACCCTTTACAATGACACTATCCGGTTATGCGCTGGGTTGTTCTATGGTGGCAATGTTTAACCGTGTTGGAGGCGGAATTTACACGAAGGCTGCTGACATGGGTGCTGACCTTGTTGGAAAAACTGAAGCTCATATACCCGAGGATGATCCACGAAACCCTGCAACTATTGCTGATAATGTTGGTGATAATGTTGGTGACGTAGCAGGTTTAGGTTCCGATTTACTTGAAAGTTTTGTTGGTGCAATAGCGTCGGGCATTATTCTGGCTTACCACTTGGTTATTTCTGCCGTGGCTAACGGTGCAAATGTTCCTGCAGATATGTTGTCCAAGCTTATTATGTTCCCGATGATATTTGCAGCCGGAGGACTTATTGCATGTTGTATTGGAATTGCTTCTCTATTGTTTAAATCCAAGATGTCCAATGATCCTCACAAGGATTTAAACTTTGCAACTTATGTATCGTCCGGTCTTACAATTGTTGCCGGATTTTTCATGGCCAAAGCAATGTTCGGCGGCGTTGCTGACCTGAGCATATTTAACTTTTCTGCTGGCTGGTTGTCTCCCTGGATTGCATCTGCAATTGGTGTTGTAGCGGGCGTTGTTATTGGTATGATAGCTGAGTATTATACTTCAGAAGAATATAAACCTACTAGAAATCTTGCTAATACCTCTTTGGAGGGTCCAGCGCTAACCATAACACAAGGATTGGCACTTGGTATGAAATCCACTATGGCTCCCTGTATAATTCTTGGTGCAGCTATTATCTCATCATACTTTATTTCGGGTGTATATGGTGTAGCCATGTCTGCAATGGGAATGTTATCCTTCGTTGCTGCAACTGTATCTGTTGACACCTACGGTCCTATCTCTGACAACGCAGGTGGTATTGCAGAAATGTCAGACCTTGATCCTGATGTTCGTCGTATTACCGATACTCTAGACTCAGTTGGAAATACCACTGCGGCTATAGGTAAGGGCTTCGCAATCGGTTCTGGTGCATTAGCTGCGTTGTCTCTGATGATTTCATATTTATATTCATATAATGAAATTGGAACTAATCTGATTTTGAATATTATTGACCCTATGATTCTAGCAGGTGCTATTGTCGGTGGTGCTTTACCTTTCCTCTTCTCAGGTATGCTGATTGAAGCTGTTGCTAAAGCTGCCAGAAAGATGGTTGACGAAGTACGCCGTCAGTTCAGAGAAATCCCTGGAATTCTCACAGGGGAATCAAAGCCTGACTATAAGACATGTATTGAGATCTCCTCTAAGGGTGCTATAGGCGAGATGAAGGTTCCTTCTCTATTGGCTATCGCTGTTCCGGTAGTTTGTGGCTTTATCTTTGGGCCTGAGTTTGTTGGTGGCTTAATTATTGGCTGTACAATTACAGCAATTATGATTGCTATCTTTACCGGTAACTCCGGCGGAGCTTGGGATAATGGTAAGAAATATATTGAATCCGGCGCAATCAAAGGCCATGGAAAAGGTACCCCTGCACATGATGCTGCTGTAGTGGGAGACACTGTTGGTGATCCTCTGAAGGATACTGTCGGACCTTGTCTGGATATCTTTATTAAAATTATGTCCACCGTTTCCTTAGTTGCGGTATCAGTGTTTAGTCAATACAATCTCTTCGATTTAATATCTGGATTATTCTAAGATTATAAATTCATAAAAAGCGCCTATTACTGGGAAATGTAATATGGCGCTTTTTAACATTCAGAATAGCTCATACATGTTTTACATAAATAGTTTTTAGTGTATTTTTTCGCTATCCTGTTAGTAGGTATGGCTTTGCCATTCAACAGCGATAATTGTTACTTTCTCTTATTTTAATTCTTTGTTTTTAAAATGTATACTAAATACAATGTCGGAGGGCTGAATCCCTCTGATTGTCTGTTTTTTAACAATCTTTATCCTTTTTCAAATACAGTTATTATGGTATTATATTAAGGGTCGATAAATAGATTTTTTTTGTTATTTTTTTGCCGGAGTTGATAAAATGATATTCGGTGGTTTCAGAGGAGGAGTTAATCCTCCTTCATCAAAAAATACTATGGAACTGGCTACAGTCAGAATGGATGTTCCAAGTAAAGTAGTAATTCCTATGAATCAGCATATAGGTGCTCCTTGTCAAGCTCTTGTGAAGAAGGGTGATAATGTAAAGGTTGGCCAGGTGATTGGAAATGCTGGCTCATATGTATCAGCACCTATTCATTCAAGCGTTTCAGGGACTGTAACTTCAATAGATGAAAGAATAATATCGGCAAGTAAGCCCATAGTTTGTGTTGAAATAAAACCAGATGGACTCCAGGAGCTGTCTGAGGAAGTTAAGCCTCCCTCGATAGATAGCAGGGAGTCTTTTTTAAATGCCATAAAAGCGTCAGGGCTTACTGGATTAGGAGGTGCGGGATTCCCAACTCATGTGAAACTTAATCCTCCCGAAGAAGTTGTTGTAGATCTTCTATTAATAAATGCAGCTGAATGTGAGCCTTATATCACATCTGACTATAGAGAGTGTATGGAGAACAGCAGCAATATTATTGAAGGCATTAATCATGTGCTTAAGTGGACAGGCATACCGAAGGCAATAATAGGAGTTGAGGACAATAAGCCTAAGGCTATTAAAAAGCTTTCGGAGGTTGCGTCATCCTATGATAATATTACCGTTTGCAGCCTTAAATCCCGATATCCTCAGGGTGCTGAGAAAATGCTGATTCAAACCCTGACCGGACGGGAGGTTCCATCAGGAAAGCTGCCCCATGATGTAGGATGCCTTGTTATGAATGTAACAAGTGTTGCCTTTGTAGCCCAATACATAAAAACAGGACTTCCTTTAATTAAACGACGGATTACAGTAGATGGATCATGCGTTGTAACGCCTAAGAATGTTGAAGTGTTAATAGGCACACCATTACAGGAGGTCTTTGATTTCTGCGGCGGGCTAATAATGGATCCGGGAAAAGTAATCATGGGCGGGCCCATGATGGGTATAGCTCTTTATTCTGAGGAATTACCTGTCATGAAGCACACTAATGCGATTTTAGCCTTTGATGAAAAAGAGGGATTAATACCTGAAGAAGGGCCGTGTATTCGTTGTGCACGATGTGTAAATGTTTGTCCGGTTAATTTGCTTCCTTTTGATATTGACAGATTAGTTAAGGCCAATAGAATAGAAGATTTAAATGATCATCATGCTATGGACTGCATAGAGTGTGGAGCATGTGTGTACATCTGTCCTGCCAAGCGGATGCTGCTTCAGTCAATCCGTCTGGCTAAGGATGCCACAAGAAGAGCTTTGCAGAAATAAGCATACAAGTCATAAGCATTAATGATAACGAAGCATGAAGTATCTCAATAAACGATAGAGGGGGAATTTTTTTGGATAAGAGGCTGAATGTGAGTTCCTCTCCGCATATAAGGCACGGGGCAACCACCCAGAAAATTATGCTTAATGTAATAATTGCTCTTTTACCCGCAACTCTTGCCGGCATATATTTTTTTGGTGCCAGGGCTGCATTATTAATTTTTGTAACAGTATTAGCATCGGTTGGCTTTGAATATCTCAGCCGGCTCGTTTTAAAACGCAATAACACAATAGGCGATTTAAGTGCAGTTGTAACTGGCTTATTGCTTGCACTGAATCTGCCACCCACTTTGCCCATCTGGATGGCAGTAGTGGGCGCCTTCTTTGCTATAGTAATAGTAAAGCAGCTTTTCGGAGGATTAGGATACAATTTTGTCAACCCTGCACTTGCAGCTCGCGCTTTTCTCCTTGTTTCCTTTGGTTCGGACATGTCCAAGTGGACAGAGCCAATTAACAGAATTACGGCGCTTGCAGCAGAAGCAGTGTCGGGGACGACATCGGGCGCAACCTCAGGTGCAACTGTTGATGTAAGCACATATGCCACACCTCTAAGTATACTTAAGGATGGCGGAGAGCCTCCTTCCCTGCTTGACATGTTCTTAGGGCAAACCGGGGGGTCTGTTGGTGAGGTCTGTGCATTAGCCATAATAATTGGAGGATTATATCTCATAATTAAGGGAGTTATCTCATGGCATATTCCGGTTATTTACACAGGCACAGTAGCGCTGATGGCCTGGGTCCTTGCCCCAGAAGGGATGTTCACAGGGTATGCTCTGTATCATGTACTTGCTGGTGGACTTCTGCTGGGAGCCTTTTTTATGGCTACCGACTACACAACAAGTCCTATGACCAAAAAGGGCACAGTGATTTATGCATTGGGCTGCGGTCTGCTTACAATCGTATTCAGACTTTATACAGGAATGCCGGAGGGTGTCTCCTATGCCATACTTCTTATGAATGTGGCAACTCCTCTTATAGACAGACTTACAAGGCCTCGACGGTTTGGAGGTGCTACCCATGTATAAGGAAATAATAAAGCCTGCATTGATACTGTTTTTAATCTGTATTGTATTAACAGCCGCATTAGCCTATGTGAACCATATTACAAAGCCCATTATAGAAGAAAATCAAAGGCTCGAGGAGCAGGAAACCCTGATACGGGTATTTGCCGAGGCAGACAGATTTTCTAAAGAAATTGAGGCTGACCAATTAAGAGAAAATGGCTTTGTTGTTCCGGACGGGGTTCAGAAGCTATATGAAGCCGAAAAAGACGGAAATCTGACAGGATATGTAGTTGTAGTTTCTACTAAGGGATATGGCGGGGATATGAATATTCTCGTTGGTATAGATATTAATCAAAGCATTACTGGCGTAGTAATTACTAGCCACAATGAAACCCCCGGGTTGGGGGATAAGGTAACAAATCCTGATTTTACCGATCAGTTTAAGGGCGAAATACCAAAGAAGGTCTTTTCTGTTGTACAGCGACAAGCCTCTGATGATAATGAGATAGAAGCCGTGGCCAGTGCTACAAAATCATCCAGAGCAGTTACAGATGGGGTAGCAGATGCTGTAGCTATGGTAAGATCAGTGATAGGAGGCGATTAAGGTGGCAAAGAAGAAAAAAGGTTTTTCAGTATTTATTAATGGAATTATAAACGAAAACCCCACTTTCCGGATGCTTTTGGGTATGTGCCCTTCCCTGGCTGTAACTACAATGGCTAAGAATGGATTAGGCATGGGAGCGGCGGCCACATTCGTTCTTGTCGGCTCTAATTTCATTATTTCATTGATAAGAAATATTGTACCCGATAAGGTAAGAATACCTGCTTACATAACAGTAATAGCAACCTTTACTACCATAGTTCAAATGTTGCTTGCAGTATTATTGCCCGAGCTTAACAAGCAGCTGGGCATATACATTCCCTTGATAGTCGTAAATTGTATCATTTTCGCCAGAGCAGAAATGTTCGCACAAAAAAATGGACCTATACTTTCCATTCTCGATGCCCTTGGGATGGGAGCGGGATTTACTATTGCCATAACCATTATTGGCTCTGTCAGAGAAATCCTGGGTTCAGGTACATGGATGGGATATCCCGTTACAGTAAATCTTTTTTCTCCGGCAACATTTTTCATTTTGCCTGCTGGAGGATTTATGATTATGGGATTCTTAGTTGCGTTGTTTAATAAATTGGCTAACAGGAAGAAAAACGATAATACCATAGAACACCAGGATGCTTGTGCTGTAGGGTGTCCGGGCTGCAGCAATGCTGCTGGCGGAGGTGATGTGAAATGAAGGAATTGTTTGTAATACTTATAGGTGCGATTTTTGTAGAAAACTTTGTTTTATCAAAGTTTCTGGGGATTTGCCCCTTCCTGGGAGTGTCCCAGAAGACCTCAACAGCGTTGGGAATGAGTGGTGCCGTTACCTTTGTCCTTGTAATTTCACAGGCCGTAACATGGCTTGTTAATAAGTTTTTGCTGGAGCCTAAAGAGCTGGAATATTTACAGACCATAGCCTTTATTTTGACTATTGCTGCTCTGGTTCAGTTTGTGGAAACTGTGCTGAAAAAGCTGATTCCATCTCTGTATAAGGCATTGGGGGTATATCTTCCTCTAATAACCACTAACTGTGCTGTACTGGGTTCAGCACTGATTTTTGTAGAACGTGACTATAGCTTTCTTGAAGCTGTTGTATTCGGATTCGCCGCAGGGATTGGATTTACACTTGCATTATTATTGTTTTCAGGTATCAGAGAGCGTCTTGAAACGGCCGATATTCCTGAGGCCTTCAAAGGCATGCCTATCACTCTGATTTCAGCCTCATTAGTTTCAATAACCTTCGTAGGGTTTGCAGGCTTAATAATTTCGTAAGAAGGGGGACACAAATGAGTATATTGATTCCTGTCGCTATTATATCAGGCTTGGGGCTTGCCTTTGGATTAGCACTCTCTGTTTCAGCCAAGGTATTTGAGGTCAAGGTTGATGAAAGAATTGCTGTAGTAAGAGAAATGCTTCCAGGAGCCAATTGCGGGGCGTGTGGATATACAGGCTGTGATGGCTTTGCAGAAGCTATAGTAAATGAAGGAGTCCATGCCAGCCGATGTCCGGTGGGTGGAATCGCTGTTGTAAATTCTATCTCCGACTATATGGGGGTTGACGAGGGCTCTATAGATCTTAATGTTGCCAGGGTATTATGCCAGGGTAATTGTGATAATGTGAAAATAAAATATAATTATCAAGGCTTGGATGATTGCCACACAGCAAATGCATTATCTTCAGGTATGGATGCATGCCATTACGGTTGCATAGGGCTGGGGAGCTGTAAGAAAGTCTGCCAGTTCGATGCAATTATTGTAGAAAACGGCTTGGCATATATAGATGCAGATAAATGCACGGGTTGTGGGAAATGTGTTGCAGAATGTCCGAAGGATATTATTGCCTTGATCCCTGTTCTTTCAGGCTTTACTGTAAAATGTAACAGCCATGATAAAGGAGCGGCAGCTAGAAAGAATTGTAATGTGGGCTGTATATCATGCCAGAAATGTGTAAAGGTTTGTCCAGTTGATGCGATTCATATGGATAACTTTCTGGCAGTAATAGATCCTACAAAATGTATCAATTGCGGGGAATGTGCAGCCGTTTGCCCACAGCACTGTATTACAAACACCATAGTTAAGAACGCTAAACTAAAACCTAATCCGGCGGGTTGAGCCATATTAGACATTGATGGGAAGAATTAAGTGTTTTATCCAATATAACATGGAGTAGCTGCAATTACTTAATGCAAATTGACAAATAAGATGCAAATCAGCAAAAAAACTTTTATTTTTCGCTTTACTATTGTATAATAGGGATGATATTTATTAATAAGAGCTTAAATAAATTCTGTGGTAATAATACAAGTTACACTTGGTAACAGCCAGGAGGAAGCATAACATGTTATCTAAGGAAGTTACAATATTTAGCAAAACCGGACTAGAGTCAAAAATGGCTGCCCGGCTAATCCAAAAAGCTTCAAGCTATGAAGCCAATATATGGATTCAAAAAGATGAAAGAAAAGCAAACGCAAAAAGCCTTCTAGGTCTTCTGTCATTGGGCATAAGCCCCGGAGATAAGATTACAATCATTACCGATGGAAGAGACGAGGCAACGGCTCTGATGGAGCTAGAGGAGTTTGCCAATAACGGAATGACAGAGTAATATTCATCAGATTTGAAAGCCGGCTGGGAAGCCGGCTTTTTGTAAGACAGGGGTAAGACATGGGACGGTTCCCTGTCCCATGTAGGAGTGTTAATATGGCATCACTTAAAGAAACGTTAAATAATCTGCCCGAGTCACCGGGCGTATATATAATGCGCGATAGCGAAGGGACAATTATATATGTAGGCAAGGCGAAAATCCTGAAAAACCGTGTCAGGTCCTATTTCAGACACAGTGAAGACAGAGACTCAAAGACTGCCATGCTCGTGTCCAATATTTACAGCCTAGAATATATAGTAACTCACACCGAGGAAGAAGCCTTAATTCTTGAAAACACTCTGATAAAGCGGCATAAACCCAAATATAATATTCTCCTAAAGGATGATAAAACCTATCCTCATATAAAGATTACAGTTCAGGATGAGTTCCCCCGAGTAGAGATAACAAGAAGGGTGAAAAAGGATGGAGCCAAGTATTTTGGTACCTTTGTAAAGATGTCAGCGGTAAGGGACTCTGTTGAGGTGTTAAGAAAACTGTTTCCCGTCAGAACCTGCAAAAGAGCCATATCAACTCAAAAAACTCAAAGACCTTGCCTGTATTATCAGATCGGGCTTTGTTCTGCCCCCTGTGCAGGTAAAATAAGTAAAGAGGAATACATGGAGCTGGTAAAGAAAGCATTGGCATTTCTTGACGGGCGTCATGATGATGTAATAGATATGCTTAACGAGGAAATGAACAGATACGCCGAGGAACTGAAGTTTGAAAAGGCAGCAGTTATTAGAGACAGGATAAAGAGCATTAATGAATTATATAAAAAGCAGTCAGTTTACACTCTTAAAAAGGAGGAACGGGATGTCATTGCCCTATATTCTGATAACTGGCATTATGCTGCCAGTGTCCTGGCCATACGCGGCGGAAGACTGGTTGGTAAGCGGGCTTATGTCTTAGAGGGGATGGGAGCAGAAGAACCTGGTAAGGCTATAGAATCCTTTTTGGTGCAGTATTATGATTCTAACCCTGAAATACCAAAGGAAATAGCCCTTCAACATGAACCCGAATCTTTTGAAGCTCTTTCAGGGCTGCTCTCTAAAAGGCGGGGGAGTAAAGTTAATATTGTTGTTCCCAAAAGAGGGGCAAAGGCAGAACTAGTTAATATAGCCGAGCAGAATGCCAAAGAGGAGCTGGAATTACACCAGAGGAATGTTTTGGCCATGCAGGCAAAGTCCATGGAGCTGTTAAAGAAGCTTAAGGATACTTTAAGACTCGAAGAACTGCCGAAAGTTATAGAGGCTTATGATATATCCAATACTGGGAGTACCGAGATTGTATCATCAATGGTTGTTTTCAAAGAAGGGCATCCAGATACCAAAAGCTACAGAAGGTTTAAAATGAAGGCTATTACTCAGCAGAATGATTATGGAAGCATGCAGGAGACCTTGCTGAGGCGCTTTAACAGATATTTATCGGGGAGCAATGATGAAGCCTTTTCCACCCTGCCGGATCTTATATTGGTTGATGGTGGAGCACAGCATGTAAGCGTGTCCAAAGAGGTTCTTGAAGATTTAGGAATAGATATTCCAATTTGGGGTATGGCAAAGGATGACAGGCACCGTTCCCATAGGCTGGTGAACGGTGTTACGGGAGTAGAACTCAGAAGAGACAATGACTTATTGAGATTTGTAGCATCAATACAAAACGAAGCCCATAGGTATGCGCTACAGTATAATAAAAACCTCAGAAGAAAGCGTATGCAAAAGTCAGTTATAGATGAGCTTGAAGGAGTAGGACCTGTCCGTAAGAAGGCCCTGATTAAGGCCTTTGGCTCAGCCAAGAAGCTCAAAGAAGCCAGTGTGGAGGAGATTGCACAGGTCAAGGGAATAGGCCCTAATCTTGCAGAGAAAATAAAAAAGCAGCTTGAAAGCAAATAGCCTTTAGCGTTTATCTTTCTTTGAATGAACCTTTTCTTTTTGTCAATACTAGAAGTTGATAAAACTACTGGAGGTTTATTATGGAGATGTTTAAACGCACTATACGGACAGATATGGCTGATGAATCGAGGGTTGTGGGAGCCGGATCACAGGTCAGAGCAGCTGATGGATTCGGTGAAGGTATAAGGGTTGAGAGGGATGGCGACGAAGAGGTTGCTATCACAAGAGTTCATGTTGATACCCCGGAAGGGGAGCAAAAGGTTGGCAAACCTATTGGAAGCTATATCACAATGGATATCCCCGCAATCTCACAAAAGAGCCGTGATTTATATGAAAAATCAAGCAGAATGATGGCCAGGGAATTAGAGAGCCTCATTCATCTGGATATGAAGGATACCGTTCTTATTGTTGGCCTGGGAAATTGGAATGTCACTGCCGATGCCCTTGGCCCCAAGGTTGCTCAACATGTTCTGGTAACCCGTCACATTTATGAGTATCTTCCTAAAGAAGTTGACTCTACTGAACGGCCTGTATGTGCTGTCTCACCAGGGGTGCTGGGAATAACGGGGATAGAAACAAGCCATATAATAAAGGGGATTGTGGATAATGTTAAGCCGGCATTGGTTATTGCAGTTGATGCATTGGCTTCCCGCAGTATGAAAAGGGTAAACTCTTCTGTTCAGTTTGCTGATACAGGCATTGCCCCAGGCTCAGGCGTGGGAAATAAAAGGACGGCACTTACAAAGGAGACGCTCGGAGTTCCTGTTATTGCTATAGGTGTACCAACTGTAGTGGATGCTGCCACAATGGCCAGTGATGTTTTAGATTTAGTTATGGATAGTATGATGCAGCAAGCCGGCCCTGAGAGTGATTTTTACAAAATGCTGTCCCAGGTGGACAGGGATGAAAAATATAAAATGATAATTGAACTGTTAGAACCTAATTCGGGAAATCTTATTGTTACTCCCAAGGATAGCGACGATATAGTCGAATACCTTTCAAAATTAATTGCTAATGGTATAAACATGGCATTGCACAAGAATATTGGCCCTCAGGATGTGGATAGGTTTATAAGGTAGATTACAAGGTAATTACACCCACCACGGTATTTGCGTTTTTCTCTGTCCATAGAATACAAATTAGTGTATTATAATATTAATGTAATCTGGCATGGTGAAGTATTAATCCTGCCGTAAAGTTATAAGTGGATTCCCAAATTCAGAAACAAGGTGTTTTTAAGCAATTTGGTTAAGTAGGAGAGAAGGTCAAATGTATCAACCACAACAAAAATTTAGAAAGTCAAAATACCGTTACAGGGTGAAAAATCCCTATAGGGTTTTTGCCGCTATTTTAGTTCTTCTGCTGGTAATTGCCGGTGTAATCTTCATAATTTTGAAGGCTAATAACCCCAGTAATGGTACAGCACCAACTGATCAGCTTACAGAGGATCCGGCAACTCCTGAGCCAACACCTACTCCTTATCCTGTTCCAGAAGGAAAGGCTATGGAACCATTTTTGGTGGTTATTGATCCTGGCCATGGAGGCAGAGACGGGGGAACAACTTCAAAGGACAATGAGGGATTGTATGAAAAGGATATTGTGCTCGATATCTCGAAAAGGGTGAAAAATATACTTCTACAAAGAGGAATCAATGTTTTGTTGACGCGTGAAGATGATATTCATCTGAAGGAAAACTCGGACGAGGACTTAATAGCCAGATGGAGCTTTGCAAACCAGCACAATGCATCCCTATTTGTCAGTGTGCATGTCAATGCCTATGACGGGAAAGGTGCTGCAGGCGTCAATGGTATGGAAATATATTATTACGAAGATAAGCCGGAGGTTTATGACGGCTTTACTCAGTTACGCTTTGCAGAAATAATGAAGGATGCTGTTGTTAAAGCGAGTAACGTAAATTTTAGATTCTTTGAGGGCGGTAGGCAGCTGGCTGTGGTCAGAAATACCAAAATGCCTGCAGTATTAATCGAAACAGCATATATTACAAGTAAAGAGGATCATGAAAGATTGGAATCAGATGAGTTTCGGGAAAAAACTGCTCAAGGCATTGCAGATGGTATCGAGAATGCAATGGCTGAAATCGGAGTATTTGAGCATGAAGATGAAATGTACGTTTTTAAGAACATTGGAGAGTGATACTTTATGGATATTCAAAAGAGAATTGAAGAGCTCCGTGAGCTTATTAACTATCATAGCCATAAATACTATGTAAAGGATAGTCCCGAAATTGAAGATTATGAATACGATAAGCTTTATCATGAGCTTTTGGATTTAGAGGAACAAAACCCCCATTTGATAACCCCAGATTCGCCTACACAAAGGGTTGGTGGACAAGCCGAGGATGCTTTTACAAAGGTTATACATGAGGTGAAAATGGAAAGCCTCCAGGATGTGTTCGATGTACAAGAGCTTTTTGCCTTTGATAATCGTGTCCGTAGTAGCTTAAAAAATGAGCCGGTACAGTATATTGTCGAGAAAAAAATAGATGGGCTTTCTGTTTCCCTAGAATACGTAAACGGAATTTTTACAAGGGGTTCAACCAGAGGCGATGGAACAGTTGGCGAGGATGTTACCAATAATTTAAAGACCATAAGATCTGTTCCCTTAAGGCTTTCTATCCCCAAGGAGCTTGACATTCCTTACCTTGAGGTTCGTGGTGAGGTGTTTATGTCTAAAAAAGAATTTGCTTCACTAAATGAGAAGCAGGAAATGCTGGGTCTAAAAACCTTTGCTAATCCGCGAAATGCTGCTGCTGGCTCCTTAAGACAGCTGGATCCGTCAATCACAGCATCACGGAGGCTCGACATTTTTGTGTTCAATGTTCAAAGCATTCAGGGGGTAACCTTTTCGTCCCATAGTGAAGCCCTGGAGTTTTTAAAAGAACTGGGGTTCAGAATCAGTCCCGAGTATAAGCTTTGTAATACCATAGAAGAGGTAATTGAAGAAATCAATTATGTGGGGAATACTAAATCTGAGTACTCCTATGAAACTGATGGTGCTGTTGTAAAGGTTAATAGCTTGGTGCAAAGAGAGACATTAGGCTCCACAAGCAGAGCCCCAAGATGGGCGGTAGCTTACAAATATCCTCCTGAGATAAAGAAGACACGCCTTAATGATATTATCATCCAGGTTGGAAGAACAGGCGCCCTAACTCCCAATGCGGTTTTAGAACCTGTTGTGTTGGCAGGGACGACAGTATCCAGAGCAACTCTCCACAACGAGGATTATATAAAAGAGCGAGACATACGAATAGGCGACTGGGTTTTTGTCAGAAAAGCTGGTGAAATTATTCCCGAGGTAATTAAAGTAGATTTTTCGTCAAGGCCAGATAATACTAAACCCTTCCAAATGCCTGAGAAATGCCCGGTATGCGGAGCTCCTGCTGTTAGAGAGGAGCAGGAGGCAGTGGTAAAATGTACCGGAATTGAATGCCCTGCCAGATTACATAGAAGTATAATTCATTTTGCTTCAAGAGATGCCATGAATATTGAGGGGCTAGGACCGGCATTAATAGAAATGCTGCTTGAAAAAGGATTTATTAAATGGATTCCGGATCTTTACATTTTAAAAAATCGGCAGGATGAGTTGATAAATCTGGAGAATATGGGTAATAAATCAGTAGATAACCTTTTAAATTCTATTGAAAAATCGAAAGAGAATGATTTAGGCAGATTACTGTTTGGACTGGGAATAAGACATATCGGTAAACGAGCTGCACAGCTATTGGCTGAACACTTTAAATCAATGGATGCCATTATGAATGCCACAAATCAAGACATTCAAGCTGTCGAGGAGTTTGGAGAAAAAATGGCAGAAAGTCTTGTTGGGTTTATGGCACAGGAGCAGACAAAACATACAATTAATCTTTTGAAGGACTTAGGTATAAACATGGAGTCTCATTTCCGGGAAGCCGAATCAGATGTTTTTTCGGGACTCACATTTGTTCTAACAGGCACTTTGCCAAGCTACACAAGAAGCGAGGCAACTAAGCTGATAGAGGAAAGAGGGGGCAAGGTCTCAGGAAGCGTATCAAAGAAAACCTCCTATGTTTTGGCAGGGGATGACGCAGGGAGTAAGCTTGACAAGGCAGTACGGTTACAGGTTAAAATTATAGATGAGGAAGAATTCAAAAGGATGTGTGGACTGTAAGTATTTACAGACTTTGATAATTATCAGGGGTCAGTAATTGATAATTAAGCATTTGATGGTTAAGAAAATAAGATAGATAAGGGTATGCTTAATGGCAATAGTTAAAAAATTTATACCAATTGATGAAGTAAAAGCTGGTATGAAAACTGCCGAGGTGGTTTTCAATAATAATGGAAATGTCCTGATTTGGGAAGATGTTGTGCTTGATGAGCTTACTATTGAGAGGCTCAAAAGTATTGGCGTCCGCGAGATGGCCATACATATCGAGCAGCCCCAAGAAATCAGCAGAAGAGCATATGTAGATTCCCCCGAACGCTTTAAGTTAGAATACACACTGGACTTAAATAAAACTAAAAAAATGTTTCAGACTATAATATCCGGTGGGAATCTTGAGATTGAAGAAACTGACACAATAGTAGAATCAGTATTCCAGAAGGTGGACAGCAACCGCAATATAATAGATAGCATAAATCAGGTAAGAAGCATAGATGAATATACATATTATCATAGCCTGAATGTATCTATGCTATGTATGATAATAGGAAAATGGTTAAGGCTTGACAGTGTTCATATAAAAAATCTTGTGAAGGCTGGATTACTTCATGATATTGGAAAGGCCAAGGTTCCTCTTGAGATTCTGAATAAGCCAGGGAAGCTGACCGAAAGTGAATTTGCCGAAATGAAAAAGCATTCCGAATATGGATATCTGCTGGTAAAAAACAATGGAAGCATATCTACGGAGATTGCCAGAGCTATTCTTACCCATCATGAAAAGGAAGATGGAAGCGGATATCCTTTAGGACTAACTGGTGATAAGCTTAATTTATATTCCAAAATAATTACCGTTGCCGACATATTTGATGCTATGACAGCTAACAGGGTATACAAGAGGAAGGACACTCCCTTTAAGGTGTTTGAGTTAATGCAGCATGGGAGCTTTGGAGTTCTTGACCCGATAGTACTAAATACATTTTTAAACAATGTTACGACATACTATATTGGTTCTCAGGTCAGGCTTAATACAGGAGAAATTGGTATTGTAGTTTTCATTAATAGTTCAAACATGTCCAAGCCGGTTGTGAAGGTGGGAGAGAGATATATTGACACCTCAATATCTAATATAGTGAGAATCGAGGAGTTTATTTAGCAGTTTTGAAAGGCATGATATAATGAGAAAAGGCTACCGCACTGTTATGTTTATAGGATTTGTACTATTTGGGATTCTTATAAATGTTCAATTACGAAGCACTCTTGCGTCCAATCCTAATGCCGACACATCTGCAAAGGAGTATGCAATTGAGCTTGAGAAAGAAAGAAATGAAGGCAAGCGTCTGATGGAACAGTTAGCTGTTAAAGAGGCTGAACTGGAACAACTTTGGCAAAACCTTGGGACCAATTCGAATAATCAGGAAATAAATGAATTATTGAGAAAAAGGGATTTTGAATATCTAAGAGCAGGATTGACCACAGTTTCAGGAAGAGGAATAGTAATCACAATGGAGGATGCCCCTGCCAAGGGGGAGTTAGATGTAAATGAATATATTATCCATGACGGTAATATAAACGACGTTTTGGAAGCATTGAAGGAAAATGGTGCTCAAGCCATTTCCATCAACGGGGAGAGAGTTGTTTTTAATACTAAGCCTGTTTGTGCAGGACCGACAATTATTGTGAATGAAAACAGATATCCCCCTCCTTATGTTATAGAGGCTATAGGTGACCCTGATGTTTTGTATGATGCAATTGAAACCTTGCCGCAGGTGGCGTTTATGAGGTTGACTGATATCAGAATTCAGACAGAAAAAAAGGAAGAGATAATTATTAACAGGTATCGGACATATAGCTCCACCGAAAGCCAATTGAAGGGAATTGAGGTGATAGAAAAATGAAGTTATTTAAATCTATATCCCTTGCAGTGGTATGCCTTATCTTAGGCGTAATGATGGCCTGGCAATTCAGCAGCGTTAAGCAAAACCAGGTATTGGCTCAATATGAGAAAAAGAATATTAATGAGATATTTGATGAATTATTGATAGAAAAAAATAATAATGAAAATCTTAAGCTTCGCTTGCAAGAGCTTCAATTGGAGGTAGATACCTTTAAAGCCGGAGAAACTGATGTCCAGGAAAATATCAAGGCGCTTGAGGAGGCAGTATTGCTTGCCCGTATAAAAGCCGGATTAGAGACCATAAAGGGCCCGGGACTAATAATTACAATAGAGGCCGGGGGCATTAAAACAGTTGAGGACAGACACATAGAGGAGCTTATAAACGAGCTTAAGGCCACAGATGTGCAGGCAGTATCAATTAATGATGAAAGAATTGTAGGAATGAGTGAGATCAGAAAGGCCGGAGACTATATCATGGTGAACGGTAATCAGCTTGTTCCGCCATATACAATAAAGGCAATAGGGGACCCGGATAATATGGAAAGGTCATTAAGGCTCATGGCAGGTGTTTTAGAGAAATTCCAGTACTATGAGTTTATTGTAAACATCAAGAAGGAAGAAAATGTTATTATTCCTGCCATAAGGGAGGAATATATCAAGATTGATAAGCTTACACCCGTGAGGTGAGACTATGACAGAGGACGGTTCTGCGTTCTACCACGATATAACAAATTTGCAGTATTAGTAATTTTAGCCTGTCCACCAATAATATAATGGTTGTAGGAGATAAGAGTCATTGTATAGCAATGACTCTTTTTTGTACCGGGGATATGTGATGGAGAAAATCTATAAATATTTTAGTTACATAGTTCTTGCTTTATTATCAGTTTTTACAGTATGCGTATTTATACTGCCTGATATTAATGATTTAGCAGCCCAAAAAACATTTTCTGAGGAGCTTACCGGAGCCATTATAGATAGTGAAGAGGGAACCGGAAATATGGCAACAGAAGCGCAATATTACGCCTCAAATAAGAATAATCATAATTACGCTGGATTAAAGAGCTGGGGGATATTGAGAGGAAAAAACGGAGAGCTTCCTAAGGCAGATCCGGGCGCTCCTGAGCTTTTGAGTAAATACAATTCTATTTATCTTGCAGATACAAGCAAGAAAGTAATCTATCTTACATTTGATGAGGGCTATGAAAACGGCTATACAGATAAAATTTTAGATGTCCTGTATGAAAATAAGGTGAATGCAATATTCTTTATCACTGGCCCCTATCTGGAGCAGCAGGAGGAATTGATTCAGCGGATGCTTGATGAAGGCCATGCAGTAGGGAATCATACAGTGAATCATAAAAGTCTACCTCTGTTAAGCGAAAAGGATCTTGAGGAAGAGATTGTAGGTCTAGACAGATGCTTTAATCAAAAATTTGGCCAGAACATGGTCTTTCTAAGACCGCCTAAGGGAGAATATAGTGAAAAGACTCTGGAGCTGACATCGAAGATGGGGTATGTAAATGTATTCTGGAGCTTTGCATACGATGATTGGGCTGTAAATAATCAACGGGGCTGGGAATACGCTTTTGAAAAAGTGAAACAGAATATACATAACGGTGAGATAATTCTTCTTCACGCAGTATCAAAGGATAATTGTGAGGCGTTAAATGCCATCATCGAATATGTCCGTTCTATTGGGTACGAATTCGGTGATGTGTTTGAGTTGGAAAAGATGGCAAGGGGAGAGGGTTGATGAAAAAGGGGATTCATAGAATAAAAAGCAAGGCAGGAAGGAAAAAGGAGCAAGGGGAAGGGGTAGCTGAAAAGCTTGCCCGCCTTTTTGAAATTCCCGCTGAAATATGCGGGAATCGCCCGAAGGTAACAGCCATTGGGCGGGGAGAGGTGCTGATCGAAAATTTTAAGGGCATTATGGACTTTCAGGACGGTATGATACGAATCAATACCAATAATGGTGTTATAAAAGTATCAGGAAGCGACTTAAGCATTAGAGAGATTACAAATGAGGAAATAATTATAGGGGGCAAGATTTCAAATATAGATTATGATGCTTAAAGAGAGTTGGTAGAGTCTATGTTTTTAGTATACTTATGGAACTACATAAGGGGATATGTTATTATAACAGTCACAGGAAGGAATATAGAGCGCTTTATTAATATTTGTTCCAGACGCAATATTCTTTTGTGGGAAATTATAAGGATAAACCAGGACTCGGCCCAAATGAAGGCAAGCATCAGGGGTTTTAAGCATATGAGGCCCGCGGCACGTAAATCCAGATGTAAAGTACGCATAAGCAAGAGATGCGGCCTTCCTTTTAAATTTAGCCGGTTCAGGCGTCGAAAAGGATTTAAGCTTGGAGTTATTATTTTCTCTGTTCTGATACTGTTGTCAATGTCCATAATATGGGATATAGAAATAACAGGCAGCGATCCCGAGTTAAACTCTAAGATTATGACTGTGCTTCATGAGAATAGCATTGGCAGAGGAAGCCTTAAAATGAATATAGATGCTAAAAAAATTGCTTCGGAGATTTCACTTGGAGTTGACGAAATTGCCTGGGTCGGAGTTGAAGTGAAGGGTGTAAAGCTGTATATTACATTTAAGGATAGGGTCTCGACCCCAACTGTAATTGACAGTGACCAATTATATAATATCGTTGCCAATAGAGATGGATTAATAACAAGATTAGAGGTTTATGCAGGGAATGCTTTAGTTAAAGAAGGAGATACTGTTAAGAAGGGACAGGTGCTTGTTTCAGGCACCATGCAAAGCCAAAACCCCGATAATGGAACCAGGGAGGTTCATGCCCTCGGTAAAATAATAGCTAGAACCTGGTATCAATGCTCCTTGCCTGTATCTTCTGTTTATACTCAGAGGTTTAAGACAGGGAACACCCATAAGGTCAGTTACTTAAGGTTTTTAGACTGCAAAATTAAGCTCCCTTCCAATCCCCTTACCTTCTCATTGTATGACACCGAAGTGGAGGATAAGATTATTACGGGGCCCTTTGGGATAAAACTTCCAATAGGCTTGACTGTTGAAATAAGCTCTGAAATAATGGAAAAGCAGGTGGATTTAACTGATGAGGAAGCCGTTGATGTGGCTGTCGAGATGGCCAGGGAAGATCTAAGAAAAATCATACCCCGGGAAAGTACGATAATAGATGAGGTTGTAAAAGAAATTGAGGGGGAAAATGGTACAATATATGTACAGGTTGTTATAGAATGTGAAGAGGACATAGCAAAGTTGGAGCCTGTGAATGATGAATAATCCTTAGAGAAAGGCAGAGAAGAGTTTGGAAAAAGTTGTTGAAAGACAATTAGAACTACCAGAACCCGATTTAGCTTTAAATCTGTTCGGCGCTAATGATAAAAATATCAGAATTATTGAGGACCGATTAGATGTCAAAATTACAGCCAGATACGATGAGCTTCATATAAGGGGCTTTGAGAAAAAGGCTGATATAGCTGTTGATATTATTAAAAAGCTTATGACTATTATACAGGGTGGAGAGCTTATTACCGAGCAAAACATACGTTATCTGCTGGACATGACAGAAGAGGAGCGGCAAAGCTTCAGGAACATTCCTATGGATCAGATATGTGTCACATATAGGGGCAGACCTATTAAAATAAAAACCTTTGGTCAAAAAAAGTATGTTGATGCTATGAGGGACAACCCTATTGTTTTTGGTATCGGACCTGCAGGAACAGGAAAGACCTTCCTAGCAGTTGCCATGGCCGTAAAAGCATTCAGAGAAAAGATGATAAACCGTATTATTCTAACCCGGCCTGCCGTCGAAGCGGGGGAGCGCTTAGGTTTTCTTCCCGGAGATCTTCAAAACAAGGTAGACCCCTATTTGCGTCCTCTGTACGATGCTCTTTATCAAATTATGGGGCCTGAGACCTATCACACCAATTTAGAAAAGGGTATAATTGAAGTAGCGCCACTTGCGTATATGCGTGGACGCACACTTGATGATTCGTTTATAATTTTAGATGAGGCTCAGAACACTACTGCTGAGCAGATGAAAATGTTTCTTACCAGAATGGGCATTGGCTCCAGGATGGTTATCACTGGAGACATTACTCAGATCGACCTTCCCGGCGGAAAATCGGGGCTCGTTGAAGCCAGGCGCATTCTAAGGAACATCGAAGGAATTTCAATGGTACACTTAACCCACAAAGATGTTGTCAGACACGAGTTAGTTCAACGTATTATAAAGGCCTATGAAAAAGAAACGAAGGGCGGGGTGAACGATGGCAAAAAAGAATAGGAAGAAGCTGGAATTCAAATTATTTAAGCTAATTAAAAGGAAATCCTTTCAAAGACTACTTTCAATAGGCATCACTTTACTGGCTTTATCGGCCGTCGTTGCATATGGAGCAGCTCCTGTAAAGTATAAGCTTAATGTGGGTGATATTTCCCAGTATGACATTCAGGCACCCAGGGATATTAACAATACTTTAAAGACAAAGCAAAATGCTGAGGAAAACGCCGATCAGCTTGACCCTGTTATTATTGATATAGAAAATGCTAATAGTGATATGTTAAATGATGCTTACGAATACTTCGAAGAGCTGGAGAAGTTTATTTTGTCGGTTAAAGAGGATGGTCAGATTGGGACTATTAGTGATAAGATTCAAAGAATTGATACATTGGAAAACTACACTGTCTTGTTGGAACTGGATGACACTGTACTAGAATCCATCTTTACAAGCGAGGGAAAGGAAAATCTGGAGGATCTAAAGAAAATAGTAATACGGGATATTATCCCCGGACTGACTAAAAAGAATCTTATGGATGATAATATTGCAATTGAGATTGCCAGCGCATTGCAAGTTATCGAAGGAAAGGAAAAAATTGCTCCCCTGGAACCTATAGCTGTAGATATACTGCAAAAGGTTATAAAACCAAACAGCCGTGTTGACGAGAAAGCAACTTCGGCCCGCAGGGAGGCATATATTGAAAGCTATATAATGGAAAATCCCGTCATCATATATAAGGATGAACGAATAATCAGTAAGGATGATATAGTAACAGAAGATAAGTTTGAGGTTTTAAAAGAACTCAATTACATAGACAGTGAGGGAAAACCCGACTATCTGCTGTATATATCAGTGTTTCTTATTATTTTTATTCTATTTATAGTTACATTTTTATATATTAAGAGGTTTCATCCCAAGGTTTATTATGACCGTAATTCCATAATGCTCATATGTGTAACAATACTTATAACAACTTTTTTTGCCTGGTGCGTCAAGGAGTTTATACCCGAGTTGTCTTCCTTTATAATACCCATTTTCATTGCCCCCATAGTTATAGCGATATTTTTAGGAGTTGAGCCAGCAATTAGCATTAATATCATGCTTGCATTCAGCTACTCTCTTATGCTCGGAAGAAATCTAGAGTTTATCATAATGACTATTGTAGGGGGAACCTTTGCGGCATTCTACACATCGAATGCCACTCAAAGACGGAGAATATCTCTGGCAGGCATTCTTCTTGGATTATTAAACGCGGTAATAATAGTATTCCTAGGAATGATAGATAAAAGAGGTATTGAAAGCCTTCTTAACGATGCAGGGCTTGCTTTGATTAATGGAATTCTCTCCATAATTTTAGCTATTGGACTCTTGCCATTTTTAGAAAGTATATTTAACATAGTAACCCCCCTGAAGCTGCTCGAGTATGCTGATCCAAATCATCCGTTACTTAAGCGTCTTTTAATGGAGGCGCCGGGCACTTACCATCACAGCCTTATGGTAGGAAATCTTGCCGAGGTAGCGACCCGTGAAATAGGGGGCAACTCCTTATTAGCAAGGGTGGGAGCATACTTTCATGATATTGGAAAGCTAAAGAGACCTCACTTTTTTAAAGAGAACCAATTTTCAGATAATCCTCATGATAAGCTAACCCCGAATTTAAGCACCCTGGTCATTACGTCTCATACCAAGGACGGTGAGGAGGTTGCGCTAAAGTATCGTCTGCCTAAGATAATCCGTGACATAGTTTTACAGCACCACGGCAATACCCTTGTGGCATATTTCTATCATAAAGCTACGCAAATCGATAAAGTTGAAGAGCTGAAGGAAGAAAATTTCCGCTATGAAGGGCCTGTCCCCGATACAAGGGAAGCTGCTGTGGTTATGCTTGCCGACTCGGTAGAGGCGGCTGTAAGATCATTGTCTGAGAAAACTCCAGGTAAAATCGAGGGACTGATCAGAAAAATTATTAAGGATAAGCTTGACGATGGTCAGTTAGACCGCTGCGATCTTACATTAAAGGACCTAAGCATTATAGCGGACAGCTTCCTGCAGGTATTAAACGGAATTTATCATGAGCGTCCTGAGTATCCCGAGTTAGAAAAGAAGAAGAGCCTTTCGGAGCTTGACAGTACTATATATAATACTCCTGACACAATTGAAGGTATTAAAGAGGAAGATAAGAATGAAGATAAAGGTGTACAATAATCAGAAGGTAATTCAAATTCCGAATGAGACAAAGAAACTGATTGAATCAGCTGCTAAGCTTTGTTTAAAAAAAGAGATATTATCCTTCGATGCAGAACTAGCTATTTCTCTGGTGGATAATGAAAGCATTCAATCACTTAATAAGGAATACAGGGGGATTGATTCGCCAACCGATGTGCTGTCCTTCCCGTTGATTGAGTTTATTAATGGAGAGCCACAGATTGAGCCGGGGGATGTTGATGCCGAGACAAACCTCGCTTTTTTGGGAGATATAATAATATCTGTTGAAAAGGCTCTTGAACAGGCTGAAATCTATGGCCACTCCATAGAGCGCGAATTTGGCTTTTTGGCTGTGCATGGGGTTTTGCATCTTCTTGGATATGACCATGAGACCACAGAGGATGAGGATATTATGTTTTCAATTCAGGAAGAAGTTTTAGAAGAAATGGGGCTTTTCCGGGAATGAAAAATAAATCAGTACTCCAAAGCTTTAAAAATGCCTGGAATGGGATATGTCAAGCATTCAGGTCTGAACGCAATATGAAAATTCACCTAGTGGCTACAATTCTGGTTATAGTGACGGGTATCATATTGAATTTGGATAAAATAAGCTGGATTGCCCTTACCTTTGCAATAGGGCTGGTTTTAATTTGTGAACTGTTAAACACTGCAATAGAAAAACTTACAGACATGGTGACAGATGAATTCTCTGAGCAGGCAGGAAAGGTAAAGGATATAAGCGCTTCTGCAGTAATGGTGAGCGCATTTGTATCAGTTATAATAGGAATACTGGTTTTTATTGAACCGTTAATTGGATTATTCATGTAGATTAAATAATCAGGAAGGCAGATATGGATTTCTTTTCGCTGGAAACTATTTTGATAATGGTACCTATTTTATTAATAGCCTTGCCATTTCATGAGCTTGCCCATGCCTGGGTGGCCTATAAGCTTGGTGATAACACAGCCAAAGAAAGGGGAAGACTTACACTTAATCCCTTTAAGCATCTGGACTTAATAGGTACCATAATGATGTTTGTTGTGGGATTTGGATGGGCAAAACCGGTGCCTGTAAATTCGAATAATTTTAAGCAGCCCAGAAAGGGAATGGTTTTGGTATCGGTAGCAGGGCCTTTATCGAACTTAATACTGGCCTTTATAAGTACATTTATCAGCGGTATTGTAGCAAAGCTTCTGGTAACAGGTATAATTCCTTTAACCACCAGATTCTCTGTACAGCTTACATCCTTTGTATCATTATTCTTTTATATACTTGTGATTGTCAATTTGAATCTCGCTTTCTTTAATTTGATTCCGGTTCCTCCATTAGACGGCTCAAGACTTTTAACTTCATTTATACCCGAAAAGTCATATGAAAGCTTTACTAGAATAGAACCTTTTATAGGTCTGGCTTTCCTGGCTCTGGTGGTTTTGTTTCCCGATAATATTCTTGGAGACATTTTGAAGGCTGTTACAGAGCCTCTGAGAAGGAGTATGGCATTTGTGACTCAGGCAATACTAGGAATAAATTCTAACAATCCGTTTTGGCTTATAATGCAAGGACAGGTATGATTTTTTATGAAGCTTACTACATCGAGCTTAAAAGATTCAAAAAACATTAAAACATTGACAGATTATGTACTGAAGGGGAGAAACACTCTTGTTCGGGGTGTTTCTGATACTCAAAAACGCCATTTGGCTGACTTTGTGACTCAGAAAACAGGATTTAAGGGGCTATATGTAGCATGGAATGAAATGCAGGCTCGCCAGGCATATCTTGACCTGTCTTATCTAGCAGATGATAAGGTGGTTTATTTGCCCAATAGAGAAATAATGCTCTATGATATAGAGGCGAGAAGCTTTGAACAGACTCATGACAGAGTCACAGCATTGGCGCGTATTATCAATGGAGACTATAGATTTATTGTAACCTCCAGCGAGGCAATAATGCACTTCTTAATGGATCCCGATGATTTTGCCACCTGGCTTATTTCACTTAAACCAGGTGATTATGTGGAGTGGTCTGAATTAGAACAAAAGCTTCTGGAAATGGGGTATATCAGAGAAGAGAAGGTGGAGAGCAAAGGCCAGTATGCTAAAAGAGGCGGCATATTGGATATTTACCCTGTAAATAGCCAGATGCCCTGCCGTATAGAGTTCTTTGATATAGAAATTGATTCAATGCGTTGGTTCTCAGAGGAGACGCAGCGGTCGGTGGATTTGTGTAATCAGCTCGATATATATCCTGCCCGTGAAATAGTATATTCAAAGGCTCAGGTAAACATAATTGCACAAAGGATACGAGAGGCCCTTGACCAAACCCTTCCATTAATCGATGAGGAACTTGCCCCCGTTCTTTCGGAAAATATCGAAGGTTATCTTGATAAGCTAAATGACAGCCACTATTTCACAGGGGTGGACAAGTTTATTCCCTATCTTATCAAAAAGAAGGCCAGCCTGTTTGAGTACCTGAAGGAAAAGCATGTAGTCTTCTTTGAAGAGACCAATCGAACTATAGAGAGAATGAAAAATGAACAGGAGGCATTGGCAAACCTTTGTGAAACCCTTATGGGAAAAGGCATTCTTCTGAAGGATGCTTTTGCTATGCTTTTTGATGCTGATATTCTGATAAAGGCAGCAGCAAGAAATAGCCTGATTGCTTTAGAATCCTTCGACGATGAGAATTTATTCATGGGTAATGATTATGAAGCTCTTGAAATAAATGCTTCAAGCATAAGCCCTTATAATGGAAAGCTGGACTTAATTATTGATGATATCAGAAAGTGGAAAGACCAAGGATATAGAATTTCCTTTGCAGTTCCTGAAAGAAGCAGAGTCGAAAGATTAATTGAGGAATTAAGGGAAAGAGATATTTTTGCGGTTGAAGCTGAGAAAGATGCCAACTGGCCCGAGGACAACCCTATTGTGGTATTTTATGGCCATCTACAGACAGGTTTTGTTTACAAGGATGAGAAGCTTGCTGTTATTTCTGAAAGCGATATCATAGGGGCAAGGTCCAGAAAACAGAGACGAAGTGTAAAGGAAAAGGGTAAGCGCATTTCATCATTTACAGATTTAAAGGTTGGGGACTTTGTGGTTCATCAAAGCCATGGAATAGGTGTATATGATGGGATTGAGCAGCTTAAGGTTGAAGGCATCCGTAAGGACTATCTGAAAATCAGCTATAAGGATGGGGGAACGCTCTACATCCCCACCACAAGCATGGACTTGATTCAAAAATATATTGGCCAGGAGGGAAGAAACCCTAGGATTAATAAATTAGGCGGAACGGAATGGGTTAAAGCAAAGGCTAAGGTCAAGGAGTCCATTAAAAATCTGGCTGATGACTTAATCCGTATCCAGGCAGAGAGACGAAACACAAAGGGCTATGCTTTTTCGACCGATACTGTTTGGCAAAAACAATTCGAAGAGAGCTTTCTCTATGAGGAAACGCCGGACCAACTTCGTTGTATTGAGGAAATCAAGGCAGATATGGAAGCTGATTCTATAATGGACCGTCTGTTATGCGGTGATGTGGGATATGGAAAGACCGAAGTTGCTATAAGAGCCGCCTTTAAAGCTGTAATGGACAGTAAGCAGGTGGCCGTGCTGGTGCCTACCACGGTATTGGCTGCTCAGCATTATGATACTTTCATAAAGAGATTCTCGGGTTTTCCTGTTAGGATAGAAATGCTCAGCAGATTTAGAACCGATTCTGAGCAAAAGTCTGTTATCAGGGAAGTCAACGGCGGAAGAGTGGATATACTTATAGGGACACATATGATTTTAGGCCAAGCCATTAGGTTTAAAGACTTAGGGCTTCTTATCATTGACGAGGAGCAGCGTTTTGGAGTGGAGCATAAGGAAACAATAAAAAGCAGGTATCCAAAGGTTGATATATTGACTCTATCTGCCACACCCATACCCAGGACACTGAATATGTCTTTGTCGGGAATACGGGATATCAGTATGCTTGAGGATCCGCCCGACCATAGATATCCAGTTCAGACATATGTCGTTGAATACAGGGACGATATTATCCAAAATGCCATCAATAGAGAGCTTGCCAGAGGAGGACAGGTTTTCTATCTCTATAACAGAGTTCGGGGCATACAAACTAAAATGCTTCAGGTTAAAGCTCTGGTTCCTGAAGCAAGGATAGATTATGCTCACGGCCAAATGAGTGAAAGAGAATTGGAACGCACTATTCAGTCCTTTATGGATAAGGATTTTGATGTAATTATTTGTACTACCATTATAGAATCGGGGATAGATATGCCCAATGTTAATACAATAATTGTTGAGGATGCTGACCGTCTCGGACTGGCTCAGCTGTATCAGCTCAGGGGCAGGGTAGGCAGATCAAACCGCCTGGCATATGCATATTTAACATATAAAAAAGATAAGACATTAAGTGAAATTGCCGATAAGAGATTAAGAGCCATAAAGGAATTTACCGAGTTTGGATCAGGCTTTAAAATAGCTATGCGGGATTTGCAGATCAGGGGAGCGGGAAATATTTTGGGTTCGGAGCAGCACGGGCATATGCAGTCAGTAGGTTATGACATGTATTTGAAGATATTGGATGAAACAATTGTTGAACTCAAGGGTGAGGCCCCCTCAAGCAGAGCTCTGGATACAACGGTGGAGCTTCAGGTAAGTGCATATATAGATTCTGCCTATATCAGGGATGAGGAACAGAGAATTGATATGTACAGGGTTATTGCCACTATTGATACGGAAGAAGATATCCTTGATGTAAAGGATGAACTTATAGACAGGTACGGAGATATTCCCGAAGAAACTGATATGCTGATAGAGATTGCATATATAAAGAACCTGGCATCAAACCTCGGATTTTCAACTGTTAAAGAAAAGGATGACACCTTACTGTTTATATTTTCTGAGCTGGGAAGTCTGCCTTTAGACATGATTGGTGAGATTGTGGGCAAGTGGAAGGGAAAACTCTTGTTTAGTGCAGGCAAACCCCCATATCTATCATTAAGAAGGCCCAAAGGCAGCAAGAATCGGGATATTATCGATATTATTAAGATTCTATTACAAGACCTGCTGAAATTGAAGTTAGGCAGCTGAGAGCGTATAATAGGATATATATACCTTAGTAAAATGTAATCAAGATGTATTCTTATTACAGAAGAAGGATGAAAAGTATGAGTAAAGATGCAAAAAAGAAGAATAGTTCTTCCAAAAAGAATCTTATCAGAACAGATGCCGAAAAAAACAGAAATAAGATAATCGCTCTTATAGTAGTTTTACTGATTGCAGCGCTGGTCTATTTCTTGATTGATTCAGGCAGTTATATTGCAACAATTGATGGGTACAGGATCCCAAAATCAGAGTTTATGTTTTTCCTAGATCAGCAAATGGTGGCTACTGAGAATGAGGAAGGGTTATCGACCAAAGATGAAAAGGAAGCATTCTGGACTACGCCTGCTGATGGACAAGATCCTTACGAGACAGCAAAAAGAGAAACCCTTAACTATTTAAAGGAGTTCATGATTCAATATATTAAAGCCCAGGAGAGCGGGCTGAAGGTTACAGCCGAGAGTAAAGAACAATCTAAAGCCCGGGTAGAAAGTATTAAAATGAGTCTGGGCCTTACTGATAAACAATTAGAACAGCAGTACAAGATTAATTCGAGGGATCTGCAGGCTCTCTATGAGAAAATCGCAGTAATTGACGAATATAAGAAACAATACATTGATAATGAATTTACTGCCCCTGAATTTACAGATCAGGAGCTTAAGGATCATTATGAAGAATCTAAGCGGGATTACGACAAGGTTGACATAAGCTATATTACTTTCTATAAGTTTAATGACGAGAGTCAGATGTTAAGTGAAGAAGAGGTAGCTGAAAAGATGAAAACAGCAGAAGAGGCACTTAAAAAGGCACAAGAGGGTGAAAATATGGACACATTAGTAACCCAATACACTGAGGAGGATGCTGAATCTGCCGGCGCAGATCCTTCCCGTCAAATAGGCAAAGCTACCATCTCATACAGTCAGGATTCCTCATACGAGTATTTCATGGATTGGTCACTTATCGAGTGGGCCTTTGATAATAAAATTGGAGATGCGGGTATAGTGGAATCAACATATTTTATATATGTGGCTAAAATAGAGGGCCGCACAGATTTCGATGATGTTAAAACTGATGTAAATGACACTATGACTTCAAATGCAAGTGAAGAATTCTACGATGATGCTATTGAAAGCTGGGGACTGGAATCCAGGTATAATATAATAAAGAATGACAGGGTATATGAATCTATTTCCTACAAATAGAGTTTTTCCCATCCGATAGCTAGCCAAAAGAGCCTTTGCGAACAGATATGTTCACGAAGGCTCTTTTTTGATGGAGAATATTATCATATCCATGATTTACTCCTCATAAACTAAAGCATGTCCATATAAATTAAATTGGAGGCTTTAGATGGAATGGGGAAAATCCGATAACAGACATTTTATTGAGCTACTATCCTCCTACCTGCCCGACAGAATCAGGCAGGCAGTGGGCTTGATTAATGGGGAATACATAAACAAACTTGAGGAAATCAGAATCAGAAAGGGTCTTCCTCTTATGGGAGTTTTCGCAGGGTTTGATTACTTCATCGGTGAAAAAGGATCATTATCTGATAATCCCGGGGCTGCGTTATTTGTATCTCCAAAGGAAATAGAATCCCTGTTCCTTCTTATATGTGAACATTCTGTTTATGCTTTTCAGAACGAAATAGCCAAAGGTTTTATTACATTAAAGGGCGGACATAGAGCCGGTATTTGTGGAACCGTTGTTTACGAGGGGGAAAAAATAGTGGCTATTAAAGATATTTCCTCTGTAAACATCAGATTTTCCAGACAAATCAAGGGCTGTGCCCAAAAGGTCTTTCCTCATCTTATACGCAATAACCATGATATTTATAACACTTTAATTCTTTCACCGCCAAGACTGGGTAAAACCACGCTGCTAAGAGATCTGTGCCGCCTCATAAGCCAAGGTGTGCCAAGTGAAAAATTTAATGGACTACGGACTGCTATTGTGGACGAGAGATCTGAAATTGCAGCAATATACAGAGGCATTCCTCAGAATGATTTGGGGCCGAGGGCTGATGTAATGGATGGTTGTCGAAAGAGTGAAGGTATAGAAATCATGCTCAGGGGAATGGCGCCTCAGGTAATTATTGTAGATGAACTAGGGGGTACGCAGGATGCCGAAGCAGTAAGAAGAGCATGGAATGCAGGTGTGCGCCTGATTGCCACCGCACATTCTTATGGAGTTGAAGATTTAAAATGCAGATTAGGAGTTGGAAAGCTTATTGGTATAGGAGGATTTGAAAGGATTCTTTTATTGGGAACAGACAAAGGAAAAAGATGGATTAAGGTGATGGATGCCAATGGTAACGAGCTTAGCTTTTTGGATCAAGATAGTGGGATGCATACTGGTCTTTTCGGGCTGCACAGCTATGGGAATAAATCTGTCAAACAGGCTTGCCGAGAGACAGCGTATATTGTCAAAACTAACAGAGGTTCTTCTTAATCTAAGAAATCAAATGTGCAGGCTGGGTAATCCGCTGTTTTTTGCTTTTGAAAATATAGGTAAAGATACTTTAGCAGGGGAATGGTCGGCTATATTACTGGATTGTGGAGAAATAATAAATAATCAGCAGATAGATACCGGTGAAGCCTGGAGACTTGCAATAGATAAGAATAAAGAATCTATGCCACTGGAGGAATCTGATTGGACTGTGATTTCAGAATTTGGAGAAATGCTTGGAAAATCAGACATTCAGAATCAGGAATCTGTTCTTGACTTGGCCAGGGAAAACATAGAAATTCTCGAGAGGGAGGCAAGAGAAACAGCCAAAATCAACGGCAAGCTTTACCGAAACATGGGGGTTCTGAGTGGAGCGGCAGTAGTGATTCTTTTGCTATGAAGGAGATACAGATATGAATGTGGATTTAATATTTAAAATAGCGGCCATTGGGATTTTGGTATCAATCCTAAACATTGTTCTTACTAAATCGGGAAGAGAAGAAATGGCTATGATGACCACATTAGCCGCAGTGGTGGTAGTCCTGCTTATGGTGGCAAAGGAAATATCATACCTCTTCGATACAGTTAAAACTATGTTTGGGTTTTAGCTTATTTATATGAAATTAGATGTACATACGAAGCAAAGGGTGAACCAATCTATGGAGGCAGAGTTAATAAAGGTTGCAGTACTAGGTATAGTGACAGCCGTTTTTGTAATGATTGTATCTGAAAAGCAGCCTGAAATTGGCTTGGTTATAGCTCTTGCCTTTGGCGTAATGGCACTGGTGATAGCATTTGGAAAGGCCGGGGCAGTTATTGGAGCAATAGAGGATGCAATAGATAAAGCCGGTATTGATGCCAGGCTTCTGGTCCCAGTATTAAAGGTTACGGGCATGGCATACATAACCCAGTTTTCAGCTGATATATGCAAGGATGCAGGACAAAACTCCATTGCAGGAAAGGTTGAGACAGTGGGAAAAATCATGATGCTTGTGGTGGCGGTACCGATTGCGACATCCTTAATACAGATTATTTCCACTATTTTATAGTCCACAAAGGAGGAGGCACAATCAACAATGAAAATAAGTAAGTTTATTTTTATAGTAGGCACTGTAATATACTTTGTATTTTCAAGTACTGTGTCTGGCTTTTGTTATCAAGATTCTCTAACCCATCAGGAGGAGATAAATGTTAATATTCTTGAAGACAAACTAGAAATGGATGAAATAGAAAATGTTAAGAATGCTGTAGATAAAGCCCTTACGAACCCCAGTATATCGAATAAATATAGTATTACATCGGAGGAAATACTAAATAACTTATTAAAGGGTAATCCCTTGAAGAGTCTTGAGGGATTGCCCAATGCATTACTGAGTATTCTAGGCAAGGAGGTAAAAGCCAATATTGCCCTAATCATTCAGCTTTTTGCCGTAATGCTTATAGGGGCGGTAATCCGTGCTATGCAGCCTAAGGAAGGTGGATTATCCAACGAAGCAGCCAGGCTGGCAGTAAACGGAGTATTGATTATCATAGCATCAGTCAGCTTTGGGAGTATGGTAGATATTGCCCGCTCAACAATAGACTCCATGCAGCAGATTTCTTCCCTGGCTATGCCTGCAATGCTGGCGTTAATGGCTTCTTCAGGAAAAATAGTATCGGTTGCAGCAATTCAACCTATAATGTTTGTCATTGTAAACGGCATTAACTACCTATTTAAGGTTGTTTTACTGCCTGTTACAGTAATGGCTGGAGTTCTTTTTCTTGTAGACGGGATCTCTGAAAGATTTAAGCTCAAGACACTGGCTAAGCTTTTAAAAAGCATTGCTGTATGGGCAACAGGAATAATGACCCTTATATTATCCATACTTGTTTCGGTTCAGAAGATAGCAAGCTCATCGGTTGATGCGGTCACTATCAGAACTACAAAGTTTGCACTGGGGACATTTATTCCTGTGGCAGGCAAATATATGGCCGATGCAGCAGAAACTATATTGATGTGTACTTCTGCAGCAAGCAATTTCGTGGGGATACTGACCATAATCGGTCTGGGAGTTATATTCGCAATACCCTTTATAAAGGTTTTTGTTATTATGATATCTTTCCGGTTAGCAGCATCCTTCGGTGCCCCCATATGTGATGAAGCTATATGCGATGCGCTTGAGGACTCAGCTGATTGCTTTTCAGTTATGATGGGCATAATGGGGGCCTCATTATTTGGAGATATCCTTCTTGCCGGAACCATGATGCAGTTAGGAGGAGTAATAACATAAGACAGGGGCGAGACGGGTGGGACAGGGGACCGTCCCCTGTCTCGCTGTCCCGCCCTCACTAAAGGAGAGAGTACAAGAATGAACGAGCTAAAATCCTGGGTTATTACCCTGGTTACTATTTCAGTTCTTTGCGCAATTATTGAGTGTTTTGTGCCAAAGGGCAATATGGAAAAGTATGTTAAGTTGATTTGCGGACTAGCCATAACTTCAGTTATAGCCATGCCTGTGCTTAATTTTTTAAATAGTGATCTGGAGCTGGACTCATTGGCCTGGAATCAATACATGCAGCTTTCAGAGAGGGAGCTGAAGGGCAGAATTGAGAGAATTGAAAAGGATGATTCTGTTAAAATGCTTGAGCTATATAGAGGATCATTGATTAATGATATCAAAGCCCGCTTCAAAGGCTATAGGGAATTTCAGGTTACAGATGTTGATGCGGTACTCTATGAGAATCACAATGATGAAAATTTTGCACAGATCCGTTGTATCTATATTACATTAGCACCGGGCAAGGATAATAGGACTGGATTATTACCTGAAGAATCGAAGAGATATGTAAGGAATCATCTGATGGAGATTTTTGGCCTCAAGGAGGACCAAGTAATTATAGATTCGAGTAAATTTAACGGAGGGAAATAAATATGTTTAAGAACATAACAGGTTTCTTCGTAAAGAAAAAGGATAAGACAGAAAAACGAAAGCTATCATTAACTGAAAGTATAATAATCATGATTGCTTTAGGCATTATTATTATTCTTGCAGGAAGCTACATAGCAAGCAGCAATAAAAATGAGGATACCTTAGGTTATGTAAACAGTAGCTCAGCAAATTTGCCGGTTCAAAAATCAAGCAGTATATCCACATATGACGGGCATGATATCGTGGCTGACATAGAGGAAAGACTGGCTGATCTTCTGTCTAAGGTTGAGGGCGCCGGTGAGGTAAGCGTTATGGTTTACGCCGACACAGGCAGTGAGATGGTACCGGCATACAATAATGAGCAGGACACAAGGAATGATGAGAAGACCGATGGAAGAACAACCGAGATAAGCGAGAACAGGCAGCTTGCATTATCAGGTAAGGATGAGCCGGTAATACTAAAGGTAATAATTCCTCAGATAAAAGGAGTGGTGGTCGTGGCTGAGGGAGCAGATGACATACTTATTAAGGCTCAACTTAATGAAGCAGTCTGTACCCTGTTAGGAATTCCCGAACACAGAGTTCAGATATTGAAGCATAAGTAGCATATTAGAATATTCAGGTAAATATAATAAATTAGTAGTTAGAAATTAGAAGTTAGAAATTAGAAATCTCTAACCTCTCGGTATTTAAATATCTGTCATAAGAATGGTTTGGAGGTTATGGTATGAAAAGAAAGCAAATTGTTGTACTGGGACTAGTTTTAGTAATAATTTCAGTGGGGATACTCCAGTACAACTACAATACCTCAGGGCAAGCGAGCAAAGAATACGGGGATGACCTCGACCTTGTGCAGGGAACAGGCCTTGAAGATATACCCGGGGCAGCAGTATATGTTGACAACACTGAAGGTGATTTGCTTGATGATGTACTAGCTCAACAGGAAACCTCAGGTTTTTTTGCCGAAGCTCGCATAAATAGAAATAAAGAACGAAGCAAGCAAAAGGATGAATTGAAATCTCTTGCTATGGATGTAGATGGAGACAGCGTGTCAGCATCCACCACAAATGATACTTCTTTGGATGCACAGACGCAGCTGCTTAATTTGATAAGAAGGTCTGAATTAGAGAGCACAATAGAGACTCTGATAAAGCAAAGGGGATTTGAGGATGCCCTTGCATATATGAGCGAAACCGACAGTATTGATGTTATGGTAAAGGCACCAAGTCTGACAGAACAGGAAGTAGCGCAAATAACTGATATAGTTACCCGCCATGCAGATGTGAGTATGGACAAAATAACGGTTAAGAGTGTTAATTAAAGGGGTTATTACATAAAACTATAACATGTGATGAGGTTTTCTTAAATTAAGGTTTAGAAAGCCTCTTACTTTTTGTTCATCATGAAATCAATAATCAGCAATCAGGCATAAAAAGCAAAAACGTACCTTAGGTACGTTTCAATTGTATGCTTAAGTTTATCATTTTCTTATTTTGCTGAAATAGCATTGTACGCCTTTTGAAGCTGTGATTTTTTTCTGGAGGCAGTATTCTTATGAAGAATGTTTTTAGAAGCCGCTTGATCAACTTTCTTCATAGCAAATTTGAGCATTTCCTCACATTCAGGAGAATTTGCGTTAATGGCCTCGTCATAATTACGGATAGTGGTCCTTAGCTCAGACTTCTTCATGCGATTTTGCAAATTTTTACTGCTATTTGTTTTTACTCTCTTTATTGCAGATTTTGTATTTGCCATAGTATTCACCTCCCATTAGTTTTGTACAACAAACATAATAATAGCACGAAGAACTTGGCTTTGCAAGAAAATTTAATTGATTTTCTCATTCCTTTTGATAATTGCCACACTGGACAAGGAGAATTGGTTATAATATCATTAAGTTCATAAAGAATGAATTAGATTAGCTTTATCAGGAGTGTAAATTATGCAGAAAAAAGGTACTATACTTAGTGGCATGAGGCCGACGGGAGCTCTTCATCTAGGAAACTATTTTGGAGCGCTAGAAAACTGGGTCCGTCTTCAGGACGAATATAATTGTTTTTTCTTTGTAGCAGATTACCATGCCTTGACAACAGGCTATGATGATACAGAGTATTATAAGGATAATATCACCAACCTTTTGGTGGATTGGCTTGCAGCAGGACTCGACCCCGAAAAGTGTACATTCTTTTTGCAAAGCTCAATAAAAGAGCACGCCGAGCTTCACCTGCTATTCTCAATGAACCTGCCATTATCCTGGCTGTATAGATGTCCAACCTATAAGGATCAGCTTAACCAGCTAAAGGAGAAGAACATTACTACCTATGGCTTTTTAGGATATCCCTGTCTTATGGCTACAGATATTTTAATGTATAAGGCTGATTATGTTCCAGTTGGAGAGGACCAACTTCCTCATATTGAAATGACCAGAGAAATTGCCAGAAGGTTTAACTATCTGTATAATTCCGAGGTCTTCCCAGAGCCGCAGCCATTATTAACCAAGGCTAAGGTCTTGCCGGGACTCGATGGAAGGAAGATGAGCAAAAGTTATAACAATACTATTGCCTTATCTGACAGCCCTGAAGTAGTCAGAAAGAAGATTATGAGCATGGTAACCGATCCTGAACGCATTCGCAAAACAGATCCGGGGCATCCTGAGGTTTGCTCGGTATTTTCTTATCATAAGCTGTTTTCAGAGGGGCAGATTACGGAAATTGAGCAAGACTGCCGAAAAGGGGAAATCGGTTGTGTAGCCTGCAAGAAAAAATTAGCTGATAGTGTTGCTGAGCTGATGACTCCTCTTTATGAAAGAAGACAGGAATGGCTAAAACATACCGATGATATAAAAGACATTATTACTGAAGGAAATAAAAAGGCCAGAGTAATCGCCGAAAAGACAATGGATGAGGTTCGCAAGGTCATGAGAATTGACTGGATTTAAGGTGATATTATGAAAAGCGCTTTAACCGATGCATGTACCTTAAAGCTTGAAAACTTTGAAGGCCCCTTTGATTTATTGTTCTATCTTATTGAAAAGGATAAGATAGATATATATGATATCCCTATTTCTCAGATAACAGATCAATATTTGGATTATTTAAGGGCCATGCAGGAACTTGACCTGGACATAGCATCTGAATTTTTGGTTATGGCGTCAACGCTTCTTCATATTAAATCCAGATTACTTTTACCTAGCAAAGAATCCTTACTGGAAGGAGAAGCTGAGGATCCGCGAGAGGAGCTTATTATCAAACTTCTTGAATACAAGAAGTATAAGGAGTATTCTAGGGTCTTGGCATCGAGGGATGAAAAATGGAAGGGGGCCCATTATAAGCTGCCAGAGATAATTCCCGATATTATTGCCCCTGACGAGCTTGAACTATCGCCATTAACATTAAGGGACTACATGGCTGATGCTCTTAAAAGATACAAGGATAAGCAGGATGATGTATCTAAAAGAATGGCGAGAATTCTTGACCATGAAAAGGTTTCCTTGAGAGCAAAGATTAAGGAGCTTCTTACCTCTTTAAAAAAGGGTGTAAAACTATGCTTTTCGAAATGCTATAATACAAAGGAAAAGAGCCGGTTGGAGGTTGCCACGGGTTTTTTGGCAACACTTGAAATTGTAAGGGTTGGCAAGGCCGAAATTGATCAACCTGTTGCTTTTGGTGAGATATATATTACACCTAAAAGCGTGCAAAAAGACATAGATTCTGTAACTTAACATGGAATGGGGATTAGCATATGGACTCGATACAAAAAATTGAGATGATCATTGAAGCTTTACTCTTCGCTTCGGGTGACTCTTTGCCCATAGAAAAGATTGCTGAGATAATTGAAAATGATAAGAAAACAACTAAGGCAATCATGTCAAATTTGATGTATAAATTCCAGAATGCGAGTCGGGGTATAATCATAAGGGAAATTGGCGGAGCCTACCAACTTTGCACAAGGCCTGAACTGGATGAGCATATCCAGCAGTTAGGAACTGTAAGAAAAAAGCAGGGACTAACTCCGCAGGCTTATGAAACCCTTGCTATTATTGCTTATAACCAGCCAGTGACGAGGGCATATATTGAGCAGATAAGGGGAGTAAACAGCGACGGTGTTTTACTGACGCTAACCGACCGAAATCTCATTCAGGAGGTTGGAAGGGACAACACTCCCGGAAAACCTAAACTATACGGAACAACCGAAGAATTCTTAAGAGCCTTTGGCTTTTCTTCAATTAAAGAGCTTCCTCCATTGGAAATGAACGAAATTCCTGAGGTATATGAAAATGTTCCTCTAGACTAAAAAATCTTGGAATAAATTACTATAGACCGGAAACTATATTTAATGCGGAGGTACTGATTGTGTTTCTGGTCTTATTAATTTTTGCCATTTTAATAGTTGTTTTATTGAACCTGAAGCTATCTTTAATGATATTGGTTTCAATAGATGAAAAAGGATTCCATCTTAATATCAAGGTTATGCTTTATAAAATATTAACCTTATATTCTTGGCGGCTTGAAGAAGGTGGATTAAGCTTTCTCCTTAAAAAGAAAAAGGATGTCCCGGAAAAGAAAAAAAAGAAAAAGGGACTACTGGCAGCAGTAACAAAAATGTTTTTTTCTACCGATACCTATAATCATTTGAAGAAAAACTTAGAGGTATTTGATTTATCAGTAACTGGCAGATTAGCTACAAAAAATGCTGCAGTTACAGCTCAGCTTTTTGGGGGAATCTGGTCTATACTGGGAATGCTTATTCCAATAATTCCACAAAAACATTTTATCTTTGATTTCTATCCCGATTTTCAAAAAGAAAAATCTGATTTTCATATTTCCTGTATATTAAGGGTTCGAATCATCCATATTATAGTTTTGATAGTGAATTATTTGAAAGAAAAAATAGGGAAAGGAAGAGAAGTAAACTATGGGACAGCATCCAATTGAAGAACTTATGAAAACAGCTATGGAAAGTATTAAGGATATGGTAGATGTTAACACCATTGTTGGTGATGCGGTTCAAACCATTGACGGGACTGTTATTATTCCGGTCTCTAAGGTCGCTTTCGGATTTGCAGCTGGTGGTGGTGAATACTGTCAGAAAAATAAAAATGAAAACCCTGGCTTTCCCTTCGCAGGGGGGAGTGGTGCAGGTGTAAGCATTAATCCTATAGCATTTTTGGTAGTTGGAAGAAATAACACTATTAAAATGATTCCAACGTCGCCACATGCTGCTTTGGATCGTGCTTTGGATAACATCCCCAATCTGATTGAGCAAATCAAAAAGGCCCTGGAGCCAGGTAATAAGAAGGATAAGAACAGAGACGAAAAAGAATCCGATACAGAAGGGCAAAAAGGCGAATCGATTAAAGCTGCTTTAGATGATGAGAACGACAATAGCTTTTAAGAAAGCAAATGAAGTGCACGAAAAAGGGGCTATACGATTCCTCGATACAGCCCCTTTTTTATGATACTAGCTTAATTATTGGTTTTTGTTGTTGTTTGTATCATACTGAGGATACTGATTACCGGTGTAGGTCTGGAAAACTTTCTTAACGATGTTACCGCCGATTGTTCCGGCTTCACGAGAAGTCAAATCACCATTGTAACCTTGCTTCAAGTTAATACCAAGCTGTCCAGCGATCTCATATTTCATATTATCAAACTGGGTCTTGCTTCTTGAATTGTTGTTTGCCATTTTCTCACCTCCTCAATGCTTATTATGCCTAGCCATTCTTTCTTTATAAGTAGAAAGTTTTGGTGTGTAAGAATTCTTAAAAACACATAAATAACTGCAATTATTCAATTATATTTCGCTTCGAAAATGCTTATCG
>JAAYTU010000072.1 GCA_012523705.1 Clostridiaceae bacterium | reverse complement strand
GAACAGAGATTTTACTGGGAAGGGATAACCTGAATAAATTAAAGAGAAGCAAGGTGGCAATATTTGGAGTGGGAGGAGTCGGATCCTATGTGGCGGAAGCCCTTGTCCGCTCCGGCGTTGAGCATTTCGTTCTGGTGGATAATGATCTGGTTTCGTTAACTAATATAAACAGGCAGATTCATGCCACCAAATCTACAGTAGGAATGGTTAAAGTCGATGTTATGAAGGACAGAATGCTCGAAATTAACCCAAATGCAAGAGTCGAAGCTATCCGTGCTTTTTACTTGCCTGATAATGCTAATGAGCTGATACGAGAGGATTACAGTTATATAGTTGATGCTGTAGATACTGTGACAGCCAAAATAGACCTGGCGGTTCAGGCACAAAAATTCCAAATTCCGATAATCAGCTCTATGGGTGCTGGAAATAAACTTGATCCCACCAGATTTCAGGTAGCTGATATATATAGCACCAGTGTGGATCCCCTTGCCAAAGTTATGAGAAGAGAACTAAAAAAGCGGGGTATTAAATCTCTAAAGGTAGTATATTCGACAGAACAGCCCATAAAGCCAGATGAATTGGACGAAGGCGCTTTTCATACTGGATCTGATAACTATATGGGAAATAATAATACTACTAAAGCCCATGATGATTTGGAAAATACAGAGAATACAGAATCTGAACGTCACGGGACAGGTACTGTACAACAATCAATCAAAAGACGGACCCCGGGAAGCATTGCCTTTGTTCCCTCTGTTGCAGGGCTGATTATTGCCGGAGAGGTTATTAAGGATCTTATTTCAAGGTGAGACAGGGACGGTTCTGTGTCTTGACAACATTGTAATTTATGATAAAACATATAGGATAACTAATATAAGGAGGAAGGCTAGTGAAAATCTCTACAAAAGGAAGATATGGCCTTCGGGCTATGGTTGACTTAGCTATTCATGCACGAAATGAACATGTCCCTTTAGGTGAAGTAGCCGAAAGACAGAATATATCTATTAATTATCTTGAACAGGTTTTCTCCGGGCTCAGAAAGGCGGGACTTGTCAAGAGTGTAAAAGGAGCACAGGGCGGGTATATTCTATCTGAGAAGCCCGAAAATATAAAAGTGGGTACTGTATTGAGAATTCTAGAGGGAAGTCTTTCAGTTATTGAAAATGCAAATATTCAGAAAGTGAATAGTAAGAGTATACAGCATTGTATTAAGCTTTATGTTTGGGATAAGATTGACGAAAGCATCAGCAATGTAGTAGATTCAATTACTCTTGAGGATCTTGTAAACCATTATAAACGCTTGAATGATTTAGATGCTCTTATGTATTATATATAGTTTAAGATATAGAAAAAGCATGGTGAATTTATGGAAACAAAAAGAAAAAAAGTGATGGTGGGAATGAGTGGCGGTGTTGATTCAAGTGCAGCTGCTGCCATTCTTTTGGATAGAGGATACGATGTATACGGCACTACCTTAAAGCTTTGGGATGGGAATGATTCAACAGACTCATCGAATGGAAAGATGACCAGAACATGCTGTTCTCTGGAGGATGTTGAGAATGCAAGAGCAACGGCATTCAAACTTGACATACCTTTCTATGTACTAAATATGAAGGATCTCTTTAAAGAAAGGGTAGTTGATTATTTCGTTGACGCCTACCTAGCTGGAGATACTCCTAATCCCTGTATTGCCTGTAATCGTTATATAAAATTTGAAGCAATGCTGCAGAAAGCAATAGCTCTTGACATGGATTATATAGCTACAGGCCATTATGCAAGGGTTGAATTTGATGAGAAAATCAATCGATATGTTCTAAAGAAGGCTCTTGATTTATCCAAGGATCAGAGCTACGTCCTTTATATGCTTACTCAGGAGCAATTAGAAAGGCTCCTGCTTCCGCTAGGTAATTACTATAAGACTCAGGTCCGGGAAATTGCAGAGGAAAAGGATCTTATTAATGCCAGAAAGCCCGACAGCCAGGATATCTGTTTTGTGCAAAAGGGATCCTATGTTGACTTTATTAAGGAATACAAAAACGCTGATATTCCCGAGGGATGTTATATAGATAAGCATGGAAATGTTCTAGGAAAGAACAAAGGCATGGTTAATTATACAATTGGTCAGAGGAAGGGTCTGGGTATGAGCTTTCCAGAGCGTAAATATGTAATTGGTAAGGACAGTGATAAGAATACAGTAACCCTTGGCAGTAAGGAGGATGGTTTGGTAAGTGGTCTTATTGCCCGTGAAATGAACTATATTCTTTATGAAAAACCTGATACAGAAAAGAAGGTAATGGCGAGAACCCGATATTCTCAGAAAGAAATTCCAGCCAGGTTAATAGCGTTAGAGGATGATAAAGCGAAGATAGTATTTGATAATCCTGTTTCGTTTGTGGCGCCGGGACAGTCTGTTGTTCTATATAAAAATGATTTTGTTGTAGGCGGGGGAATAATCAGTGAAACCTTTTCATAGACAAGGATTCACAAAACATATTAATTAGATAGGAAAAATAATAATTATTTGTTGACCAAAAGAGGAACCTGTTGTATTATTAAATCATACTAAACATATAGGAATAATAATTTAATGGAGGTTAATATGAGAATTGCAAAGAGCATAACCGAGTTGATCGGAAATACCCCGTTACTTGAAATATCTAATTATAAAGCATCAGAAGGACTATTAGCTGACTTATATGCTAAGCTTGAATATTTTAATCCAGCTGGTAGTGTAAAGGACAGAATAGCCTACGCTATGATTAAGGATGCGGAGGAAAAAGGCCTGATTAATAAGGATACAGTTATTATTGAGCCCACAAGCGGCAATACCGGTATAGGATTGGCATTTGTGGCAGCAGCACGCCGTTATAGACTTATCATCACATTGCCCGATACATTTAGTATTGAAAGACGAAATCTTATGAAGGCTTTAGGAGCAGAGCTGGTTTTAACTCCAGGTGAAGAGGGAATGCCTGGAGCAATAAAAAAGGCGGAGGAGCTTTCAAAGGAGATCCCGAATTCCTTCATTCCTCAACAGTTTGAAAACCCATCAAATCCGGAAATCCACAGAATGACTACGGCCGAGGAAATCTGGAATGACACCGATGGTCAGGTAGATATATTTGTTGCAGGGGTTGGCACAGGTGGAACAGTAACAGGTGTTGGCGAAGTGTTAAAGAGTAAAAAGCCTGAGGTAAAAATTGTTGCGGTTGAACCTTCAGATTCGCCGGTGCTGTCGAGGGGAGAAAAAGGCCCTCATAAAATACAGGGCATTGGAGCTGGGTTCGTCCCTAAGGTACTTAATACAGAGATTCTTGATGAAATTATTACAGTATCCAATGATGATGCCTTTGCTGCATCCAAAAATCTTGCAAAGACAGAGGGAGTACTAGTGGGAATATCTAGTGGAGCTGCCCTTCATGCGGCTGGTGTTTTGGCAAGCAGGCCTGAGAATAAGGGAAAGAAAATTGTAGTTCTGCTTCCCGATACAGGAGAAAGGTATCTTTCAACTGCTTTGTTTACTGAATAGATGTCAGAGGCAGGAGGTTAGAATTAAGGTCTTCAAAAATTTCTAACCTCCAATGTTTTATTTTTCACTTATATTATTTGTTGTTTTCATATTCTTCATATCTTTTGTAGAATTCTTTTAAGTCTGGTATTGAACTGCTTGAACCATATTTTTCCGTTGAAATGCTTGCAGCAATTGATGAAAACTTTAATGCTGAGACAAAAGAGTAGTTTTTACTCAAACTGTAAACAAATGCTCCATGAAAGATATCACCTGCACCAGTAGAATCAATGCTATCAGTTAAATACGCTTTCATATGTTTGACTTTACCCTCTTCTTTATATAACAGTCCATTGTGTCCTAAAGTGATGACTAATGCTTTATTATTTATTCGCGATGTTTCATTGAATATTTCTTCATATGTATCTGCTGAAAGAATTCTGCCTGTATAACCCTGGGCAAACTGACTGGAAACAATCAGATAATCTACTCTTTCAGCTACCTTCATTCGTTCTTTTCTGTAACTGCCACCATCCATTACCTTTATAGCATTAGGATATTTATCAAAGAGTTTTACAGTAATATCTCCCTCATGGCCATCACTTAGTATAAGGCGACAGTCAGGAATACTGCATTCATAATCGATCTTTTTCAGTTTCTTCGCAAAATTAAAAATCGTCCTTTTACCCTTATAGGTATAAATATGGGAATAGGGAGTATCACTATCATCATTAATCAGATAACTAAGGTTAACATTATTATTTAATGCTTCTTTTTTCATTACCTGACCATACTGATCGTTTCCTAGCCTGGAAACAAGTGCAACATCCTCATTCCATTTACCTAATAACAAAGCAGCATTATAAGCCGGGCCACCTGGGCATTCAAAAGTAGATTCTATGCGATATTTCTTATCAGAAGATATTTCTTCTTCAAGCTCAACATTAATGTCATAACTGGACTGTCCAATAACTAAAATCATATGTTCTCCTTGGTGTTAATCTGTTTTTCTGTTTCCCAATTATTTTACCATATCTGTCTGATATGAGTAGAGGTAAGAATTAAGCAGTAAGAGGTTTGAAGCCATAGGTAAGAGGTACGAAGACAGTGTTTAGCCCCTAGCTTTCATCTTCTGAATTTATACATTCAATAAATGAGTTTTTTAACTCCTCTATTGAGCTGTAACCGGAAAACATACTTCCAGCCGGAGATAAGAGAACATTTTCGCCGGGTTTTGCACAAAGATATGCACAGTCAGCAGCTTGCTTCAGGGTAAGGCATCTGGTGATGCGAATATCAATCCCTTTATTCTTTCCTGTTAGCCTTTTCATTAATGATAATTCAATAAGACCAGCAGTTTGTCCTATTAGAATCAGATGCTTGACCTTATGGATCAGAACAGAACCCAGTAAATCATAAGAAGCTTGGCTTAAATCGACGCTGTCGCTTCCGGTAATTAATAAAAGCCTTTCATTGAAAGAATTCAGGGTAGCTGCAGTATTTTCAGGACTAATACCTGACATATCAAAATAATAATTTGTATCATTTATGGATTTTATGTGTTCAGACTTTACTTGAGAAGATAGTGTTTCGCTATCAAGTGGTTTAGACTCTTTTACATCATGATCAAAATGATAGTCGGGAGTCTCATTGGTTAAAGGCATGAAGGATTTTTCCATGTTTTTCCTCTATTAATAAAGCTCCCGACTACTAATATATAGGATATATTTTTAATTATGCATAATTAAAGTTATCAGATGCAGCCTATGCAAAACTGATTTCGATTGTATGTGTAGCGTTGTCATCAAAAATTGGTATGAGATTTGATGAATGCTCTTTGCCGTCCAGCAGTAAGGTGTATTTGGTGTCAAGGAATCGTTTGAATTCTTTTGTCTTTGATATAGTCACCTTATAGCGGGATTTTCCCGTATTAATACTATATTTTAACTGTGATTCATCACTTCTCAGCACGGGCTCAATAACAATTCCATCCTTTGTGTATTCTATACCAAAGGCCTCCATAAGAGTGAGCAATAGCCATGTTGAGGTTCCAGAAAGCAATGGCCCGATATTCTCGCCTGTGTCACTATTATTGTATTGAGTACAAATTCTTGGGTTGCCGCATATTTCAAAGGGGCTGTTTAGGGTTCTGAAAGGGAATACAATATCAACAATCTCATATGCGGTATCGCTGAGCTTTTTGGCAAGGCTCTTATTCTTTACTGTTTTAGCGGCCTTGAACATAGCACTTGTAGCCATCATACAAGCATGCTTAAATACTCCGCCGTTTTCTCTGTCTCCAGGGAAATAATGCTCGGTAGCACTTTCGGATGTTACTGAGCTTAGGTCTGAAGGAGAAACTAGTTTGTAACCATAGGGTGTCTTAAGAGTATTGTTAATAACATCCAACATCTTTTCAATCTGGTCATCAGAGGCAACATCTGAAAGAATCGACCAGCTGAATGAATTCAGGAAGAATACTCCGTCTATGTCAGGATCTGAAGAGAAACCATCACCCTTTGCTCCTAAATAGGTGTTTCCACCCTTGGTTGGTCTGTTAATCAGAACTCGGCAGAAAAAGTCTTCCTTCCAGGCATGCTTCTGAATATTTTCAACCAGGGTGTCTGTCAGAGTCTTTAGCTCATTTTTATAGGATATATCGTTCGCCTGTTCAGCAAATACCATTGCTTCATCAAGGGCAAGCTTTAGCAGAAATGCATTCATGACGCTCTCTGAATAATCGCTCTCAAAACGAACAACAGCATCGGTATCAGGGGCTATTTGCTCTTTATAAAGTCTTTCCTTTGTAGGACCATCAATAGAATCCACATCAACTCTGAGTGTGTCATTCCAGTCTGCACGATCAAGTAGAGGAAGTCCGTGCTTTCCTGTTGAAATGATTGCCGAATAACGGATAACAGCCTTGACAGTATCATATATCCTTCTCTTTTTATCAGTACCTGCGACCGATACTTCTAAATTTAATATATCAATATCTCCTGAAAGGCTTATGTAACGGTAGAGAGCCTGAATGAACCAAAGGGCGTCATCGGACCAGCCCCCTGGCTCCTTGCCGACCCAGAAGAAATTATGGTTAGCATATCCAAATTGGTAAATCTGGCTACACCATTGTGTTAATAAATCCTTCACAAGATCTGATTTTCCCATTGCTGTAAAGTAATACATGGACGCAAACAAATCTTGAATCTCACGGAAGCCCATTTCTCTATAGCCCTTTTGAGTTTGTGCAAAGGAACGGGAAACAAAGGTTTGATAAAGAATTTGGAAAGGTAGATTATTATTAAAATAATTACCAATTATCTTGTTTTCTGTTTCCACCTTAAGGAAGTCTGAGTATTGCTGCAGAAAGCTTAAATTGTAATTAAAGGCATTCTCAACCTCCGCAGCATCAGAAAACCTGTCAATAAGAGCCTGAACCTCTGAAAGGAAGCTCTTTTCAGGATCATATGACCCATTAGCCTTATCGGAGACTAAACCTGTAAAATTATCAACAATACAGCTGCTGTCCTTATCTATATTGAACTCTGAAGCCAGAGCAAAGAATCCAGGACCTTTTCTGGATAATCTATTGGATAATTTGTGGAGGCTATTAGGGTCATTAAGGGTTCCTGAACCCACAAACTCGTTATAATTCATGCAGAATTCATTAGCAAAGGATGTCTGACCATTATTATGTACAATAAGGCTGTGGAAACGCTGATCAAGCTTAGCAAATTCCGGATAGTAGTCGGGGGATATAGCTATAATTGAACCATCATCATTTTGCAAAACCCTTGATTGCATAATAACAGTTGAATAGATTACGTCCTCCCACTGAGCCATAGGCCTTGAAAGGCCAAACATTCCGGTGTATACAATTCTTATATTTCGTGAAGTGCCGGAGTTGTTTTTTATCTCGATTCTCTGAACCTCAGTAGCAAGAGGAAGACCTTCGTACTGGGGCAGAACGAAAATCAGACGGGTAACGGTAAGACCACAACGGGTTTTGTATATTATCCGGGTATGATTTTTTCCATGGATACATTTAGCAGATAAAAAGTTTTCATGATTGGGATCTGCTGAATAGAATATTTTCTTATTATTTTCCATCAGATAAAACTGGCGATTGGCAGGAAAACCGTTTTCCTCAGGACGTGTATCCCAACGGGTAGCGAGAACCTGAGTGTCTGCATGTGATCTGAAGCTTCCTCCGCCAAACTTATCAACAACACTCTTAGGTGTGGTTTGAAGGGGATAAGGATAGTCGGTTCTGTTACCTAAGAGCAAATTGACATTAAAATGAGGCCCTGGCTGGGGATATAACAGATCAATTTCATGCTCCCCTTTATCATTTAAGATTCCTGCCCATTCAGGTATTTCAGATAGAATAGTAATAATCTTGGCTTTAATATCCTCAGGACAATTTACCTCGCTAACACCAGAAGAATTCCCTGATAAAACCTTGAGGTTGTTTGTCTGGCCATCAAATTGGAACAACAGAGATAGCTTTTTTTTAGATAATTCGTCAATATAATCAGCAATTTCTCTATTCTTTAATAGCTCTATAACAGCAGGAGCCTTATAAACTATGCCAGTTACAGCAATAAGATCAGAAAAAGAGCTGTCGCAAAAAATAGCATCTCCGGTTTTTGCATTAAATTTTTCCCTGAAAATAGATTTTGCGGCTTCAAAGGCATTTTTAGTAGTAGTTCTTGCAGAATGAATTATCATATTCCTACCTCCGTTTAAGACAATAATCACAGACTTGTCATTATTATAAAACACTTCTATTATGAGTGTGAAACCGTGTTCACCATAATAATATCATAGGATTTAATATAGGACAAGAAGAGTATTAATATTTGATATATTGATTTTAACAGCACATAATAAATCTGATGGGCAGATTAGATCTCAGTGATTCAGGCTGACCATATCTTTACTGATATAATAAGTTTGATATCTTATTAAAAAGTAGTTACAATTATAACGACAGACTTTACAAAGAATCGATTAATATCAGGAACGATATATACAAAATGTGAAGATAGTGGGGGATGAAATAGTGTCAAAGCCCGTAGTTGCAATAGTTGGAAGACCTAATGTAGGTAAATCTACATTTTTTAATTATCTTGCAGGGAAACGGATTTCTATAATAGAGGATACGCCTGGAGTTACAAGGGACAGGATTTACGCTGAAAGTGAATGGCGAGGAAAAGAGTTTACTATAATTGATACTGGAGGAATCGAAGCTTATTCTGAGGATTTTATTAAGCAACAGATGATCCGACAGGCTCAGATAGCTATAGATACGGCCGATGTTATAGTATTGATGGTGGACTTAAAAACCGGAATGAATGCTGCCGACGAAGATGTTGCAGTTATGCTTCGAAAATCTTCAAAGCCAGTTGTCGTAGCGGTTAATAAGGCCGACCGTATTGGAGATACTCCACCGGAGGCCTACGAGTTCTATAATCTAGGAATGGGAGAAATATACCCCATATCATCAATACATGGTCTTGGTATCGGTGACCTGTTAGATGCCATATATGAACACTTTCCTACTGAGGATGTCCTGGGCCAGGAGGATGATTGTATTAAAGTGGCTGTTATTGGAAAGCCCAATGCTGGGAAATCATCTCTGATAAACAGGATTCTGGGCGAAGAACGGGTAATAGTAAGCGATGTTCCGGGAACCACAAGGGATGCAATTGATACCTTCTACGAGATTGATGGAAAACGCTATATGTTTATTGATACGGCCGGAATCAGGCGAAAAAGCAAGATTGAAGAGGGTATTGAGAAATACAGTATAATAAGATCATGGACTGCGGTCGACAGGGCCGATGTATGCATAATCATGATAGACGCTAAGGATGGAGTTACCGAGCAGGATACAAAAATTGCCGGATATGCCCATGAACAGGGGAAAGCATCTATTATCGCCATTAATAAATGGGATTCCATTGAAAAGAGCACTGGTACTATGGAGAAATATCGTAAGAAGGTTATAGGGGACCTGGAATTCATGAGCTATGCCCCCATAGTATTTATTTCAGCTATTACCGGACAGCGGGTTGACAGATTATTTGAGCTTATAGATTACGTTAACGCTCAGGCCTCATTTAGAGTAAGCACCGGACTGTTGAATGATGTGCTCAACGATGCCTTGGCAATGGTTCAGCCTCCTTCAGACAAGGGAAAGCGGCTTAAGATTTATTATATGACTCAGACCGGTGTAAAGCCCCCGAGCTTTGTCGTGTTTGTAAACGATGCAGAGCTTATGCATTTTTCCTATACAAGATATTTGCAAAACACATTAAGAAGTAATTTTGGGTTTGAGGGAACACCCATTAGATTTACAATTAAACAAAAAGGTGATAATTAAGTGAATCCATCAATTGTAGCAATACTTTCAGCTATAATAGGCTATTTGCTGGGCAGTGTTAATACCTCGTTGCTGGTTGGCAAAATTTTCTATAAAACTGATATAAGAAAGCACGGCAGCGGCAATGCCGGTGCTACCAATACTTTAAGAATACTTGGGAAGGGTGCCGCTATAGCTGTTTTAGTTGGTGACTTTCTAAAGGGTATAATTGCCTGTCTCATTGGTCGCTATCTTTTTGGAGAGCTGACTTCGGGGAGCGGAGTGTATCTTGGCCTATACATAGCCGGCTTTTTTGCGGTTATAGGACATAACTGGCCTATATTCTTTGGCTTCAAAGGTGGAAAAGGAGTAATAACTTCATTTGCAGTTATTTTAATGTTTTCACCCTTAACCGCACTTATATGTCTGGCGGCATTTGTTTTGATTGTAGCTGTCACCCGGTATGTTTCATTAGGATCAATGCTTGCCGCGATGCTGTTTATAAGTATATCCATTATTATCAAAGAGCCTTTGCCTCTGATTTTAGTGGGAAGTGCCCTGGTAGGCTTAATTATAATAAGGCATGGTGAAAATATAAAGAGATTAATTAATGGAAGCGAAAAAAAACTTAGCTTTAATAATAAGCAGAGGAAGGAATAGAAAATGTCAGTTGTATCAATCATAGGAGCAGGAAGCTGGGGCACAGCTCTGGCTATACTTTTATCAAATAATGGCCATGAGGTATCTGTATGGTCATTGTTCCAAGATGAAGTTGAGATGTTAGATAAAGAGAGGGAGCACAAATTAAATCTCCCCGGAATCAGAATTCCTAAGTCTATAAGATTTACTTCTAATGTTGAAGAATGTCTTAATGGACATGATTTCATAGTTTTCGTGGTGCCTTCCCAGGCCGTTCGCTCAACTGCAAAGCTTTTAGCTCTACATGTACATAAAAACGATATTATCATTATGTGCTCAAAGGGTCTTGAGGAGGACACAGGACTTACCTTGAGCCAGGTAATAAAAAGTGAGATACCAAGCTGCGAAATTGCTGCTTTATATGGTCCCAGCCACGCCGAAGAGGTGGCAGGAGGAATTCCTACAACAGTGGTATCTGCCTCTGCAAATGTTAATATTTCAATGAAGGTCCAGGATCTTTTTATGTCACCAGCCTTTAGAGTATACACAAGCTCAGACATAGTGGGGGCTGAAATAGGTGCTGCCTGTAAAAATGTTATTGCACTTTGTGCAGGAATTAGCGATGGACTTGGCTATGGCGATAATAGCAAGGCCGCTCTTATGACCCGGGGAATAACAGAAATTGGCCGTCTTGGAATATCTATGGGGGCAAATGCAAGTACCTTTTCAGGACTTACTGGTATTGGTGATTTAATTGTCACATGCACCAGCAAACATAGCCGGAATTGGAGAGCTGGCTATTTAATTGGAAAAGGATATACAGCTGAGGAAGCTCAGAAAGAAATTAAAATGGTGGTTGAAGGGATATCTGCAACCCGTGCAATAAAGAGGCTTTCCGAAAAGTATAATGTGGAAATGCCGATTTCTCACCAGGCATATGAAATTCTGTTTAACAATAAGGACTGCAAAACCGCTGTTTATGACCTGATGACCAGAAGCCGCAAGCATGAGTCCGAAGATATAGGCTGGTAAATAATTTGTTGTAGGTATATTTGTATAAGTTCAAAAGTATTAGGCTCTGTTAAATGGCGAAATGAGATTTGAGTGACCTTGGGTAGAGAATTAATGAAGAACAAAGTATTACATAACATTAAGATTTAAGCTAATGGCGTATTTAATCTTTCATGGAACTAAGATGTCTGGGGGCTATGTATTAAAAAAGCAAGGGGAAGATCCCTTGCTTTATTTTAATTTGTTATATATTTTGGTAGGTTTATACCGTCACATTTTTACCTACAATAAGTGGCCATTGAGAATCACCATTAAGAGCTTTGCCCTCGGAGATTGTAACGCCCTTATCGAGTATGCAATAGCGGAGGTTGGAATTAGCGCCAACTACTGCACCTTGCATGACCAGGCTGTCTTTTATATAAGCCCCCTTCATTACGCGAACCCCACGGAACAGAATACTGTTTTCAACTGTTCCTTCAATAATACATCCATCGGCTACAATCGAATTATGAACATTTGCCTCCGCATTATACTTTGCCGGCGGTTCGTCCTTGACCTTGGTGTAAATCTTATTACGACCCACAAGCAATTCCTGTCTTACCTTGGGGTTTAGCAGCTCCATGTTGGTTTTATAGTAAAGCTGGATGCTGCTTAGAGGACGCCAATAACCATTGAACATGTAGGAGTAAATTTTCAGGGTATCAGTGCGGCGAACAATAATATCCTGAACGAATTCGGTCAGGCCTTTAGCAGCACTTTCCTCCAATAATTCAATAAGGAAGTCTCTCTTTATAATGTAAATACCTAAGGAACCAATTGATGATTTAGGGTTCGGTGGCTTTTCCATGAAATCAATAATTCGTCCATCCTCGTCCAGCTGAACCATACCAAGCTGCTTTTGGTCTTCGCAGGTTAAGTCGTCCATATTTCTACATGCCACGGTAATATCAGCATTTGTATTAATATGACGCTCAAGCATAGGGGTATAATCCATATTATAGATAGCATAGCCCTGGGCAATTAAAACGTATTCCTCATCACTTCTATATAAAAAAGTAATATTGTTGTACATGGCGTCTGCCGTTCCTTTGTACCAGCCTGTCCCGTATTCAGAGAGGTAAGGGGGAAAGATAAAGAGTCCTTCGGTTTTTCTATCGAGATCCCATTCTTTACCGGAGCCAAGGTGGTCCATTAAAGAACGGTAATTATACTGAGTAAGTACACCAACATTAGTGATACCTGAATTAACCATGTTGGAGAGGGTAAAATCAATGATTCGGTACTTTCCGCCAATAGGTACAGCGGCTATTGACCTTTCTAATGACAGCTCCTTTAACCGGTTGTTTTTTCCGCCGGTCAAGATAATTCCCATTGTTGATTTCATTCTGCTCCTCCTCCTTTCATAACATATCCTCCTGAGGGAATGTTATTTGTTTCATAATCATGGGGAGTTATATAATTATCAATAACAACATTCTTGCCTATTACAGTATTATTTGGAACCACTGTGTTAGAACCGATTACTGTTGTATTTGTATAATAAACCTTCGGGTTGAAGGTGCTCTCAGCAAATTCACCTACTCCACATTTAACATTATTTCCGATAACACTTGTTTCCCCTATGATGGTATTATAGATTTCCACGTTAGACCCGATTAAGGCCTCGGACATGATTATGGAATCTTCAATAACAGTATTCTCGTTAATTGTAACACCGGGGAAGATAACCGATCTTCTTACAGTTCCATAAATCATACAACCTTCTGCGACAATTGATTTCTCTACTTTTCCGTTGTCTCCTATAAAATGAGGTGGGTATACTGGATTAGGAGTATATATTTTCCAGTAAGGATCAAACAGATTAAAATCAGGCACCCGTTCTGTTAAATTCATATTGGAAGACCAATAAGCATCGATGGTACCCACATCACGCCAATAGCCGTCGAATTTATAGGCAAACAGACGCCTATCATGGGCCAGCATGGCGGGTATAATATTTTTTCCAAAATCATGATGAGAGGAACTTTGACTATGATCAAGAATGAGGTATTCTCTTAATAGATCCCAGGTAAAAATATAGATACCCATAGAGGCTAATCTGCTTTTGGGATTAGCAGGCTTTTCTTCGAACTCAAATATTCTGTCATCTTCCTGGGTACTCATGATTCCATATCTGCTTGCTTCTTCCCATGGAACTTCAATAACAGATATAGTAGCATCGGCATTATTTTTCTTATGATAATCAAGCATTTTCGAGTAGTCCATTTTGTAAATATGGTCACCTGACAGAATAATCACATATTTAGCAGACAAAGAGTCTACATAATGAATATTCTGATACACAGCGTCAGCAGTACCGGAGTACCATTCCCCCTTTTCGGTTCTCATGTACGGGGAAAGAATTGTTACTCCACCACTCATACGGTCAAGGTCCCAGGGTTTTCCTATGCCTATATGATTATTTAAAGCTAAGGGCTGATATTGAGTTAAGATACCTACGGAGTCAATTCCAGAGTTGATGCAATTACTTAATGTGAAATCAATGATGCGATATTTTCCGCCATAAAGAACAGCGGGCTTAGCAATATTTTGCGTGAGCACACCTAACCTGCTGCCCTGCCCGCCGGCAAGCAGCATGGCCACTATTTCTTTTCGAATCATAAGTCCTCCTCCAACAAATTGTTATATTAATTATATACCCTGATAAATGTAATAATAAATGTAATAAATCAATTTATTTATAAAAATAGCTATTTCATATTGAATTCCGGAAGAAAAGTGGATATAATAATAACAAAGGTCAAAGAAAGTCAAACTGATTAAGCTGGGAGGAATAATATGAAGTTTCGTGATTACTATGAAATACTAGGAGTGAAGAAGGACGCCTCTCAGGAGGAGATTAAGAAGTCCTATCGTAAGCTTGCAAAAAAATATCATCCTGATGCTAATCCCGGCGATAATAAGGCTGAGGAAAAGTTTAAGGAAATAAATGAAGCATATGAAGTTTTAGGAAATGAAGATAAAAGGAAAAAATATGATCAGTTCGGAAATCAATTTGATTTTTCCAACGGATCTGATTTTGATCCGTCGAAATATGGTTTTAGAACAGGAAATGGCCGTTACCAGTATAGAACATCGGGAGGGGAAGGTTTCAGCGATTTCTTCGAAATGTTCTTCGGTGATGGGGGAATAAATATTGATGAGATATTCTCAGGCAGAGGTAATAGCTTTTCCTCGGCAAGGTATTCATCTGACGGTACAAGAGGCTTTAATCAAAGTTTCAGAGGCGAGGATAAGGAAGCTGAAATAAAAATATCTGTGCAAGACGGATTGAAGGGTGCTGAAAAGCATATCACAATTGAATCACCAGAGGGCAGAAAGACTCTTTCGGTTAAAATCCCTAAAGGAATTCAGCCCGGAGGGAAAATACGCCTAAGGGGACAGGGGGGAAAGGGACGAAATGGTGGTTCTGAGGGCGATTTATATTTAGTGGTTAAATTTAAGGAGGATCAGTTCGCTTTACGAGGCTTCGATATCCATCAGAACCTTGAGATTATGCCTTGGACGGCGGCTTTAGGGGGGGAAGTTAAGGTTCAGACCCCTGAGTCAAAGATACTTGTGAGTATTCCAAGGGGAATCAGAAATGGTGGGAGCATCCGCATTCCGGGAAAAGGATACCATAATTCGATAGGCGGAAGAGGAGATTTGTTCCTTAATATAAGAATAAATAATCCAAGCCACTTGAGCCAGGAGCAATTGAGACTGTACGAGGAACTGGAAAGGCTGGATAACTAGTAACTGTAGAGTAAAGAGGTGAACAATATGAATTTTGAGAAATTTACTGCAAAAGCCCAGGAGGCAGTTGTAGAGTCCCAGCAATGGGCAATAAAATTAAATCAGCAACAGGTTGATGGTGAACACCTTGCCCTTGCCCTGGCCGAACAGGAGGAGGGGCTGGTTCCTCGTATATTGTGGAGTCTAGGTGTAAACCCGCAAGATATTGTATCGGAACTAATAAAGACCCTGGATGCACTTCCTAAGGTATATGGAAGTGGTGCTGCCAATGTATATCCTACAAGAAGATACAATCAAATTCTTATATCAGCTGAGGAAATTGCTGAAAAGATGAATGATGAGTATGTTAGCGTTGAACATTTATTTTTGGCTCTTCTTGAGGATAAAAACAATAGTACATCTTTAATGCTCAGAAACTATGGTGTCACATCTGACACTTTTAAAGAGGCAATGTCCATAATTAGAGGGAATCAAAGGGTTACCAACCAAAACCCGGAATTGGATTTTATGGCTCTTGAAAAGTATGGCTGTGATTTAGTTGACCTGGCAAGAAAGGGAAAACTTGATCCTGTAATAGGAAGAGATTCTGAGATTCGGCGTGTCATAAGGATACTATCAAGAAGAACAAAGAATAACCCTGTTCTGATAGGTGAACCCGGAGTAGGTAAAACAGCCATAGTTGAAGGCCTTGCCCAGCGAATATTAAAGGGTGATGTTCCTGAAACTCTGAAGAACAAAATAATTTACTCTCTGGATATCGGTTCCCTGGTTGCCGGTGCAAAATACAGAGGAGAGTTTGAAGAAAGACTGAAGGCTGTTATCAAAGAGGTTCAGGCCTCGGAAGGACAGATCATACTCTTTATTGATGAGCTACATAATATTGTAGGAGCGGGAAAGGCTGATGGAGCAATGGATGCGAGCAATATTCTCAAACCCATGCTGGCCAGGGGGGAGCTTCATTGCATCGGAGCAACTACCCTCGATGAATACAGGGAGAATATAGAAAAGGATGCTGCCTTAGAAAGAAGGTTCCAACCTGTTCTGGTAGATCAACCCACAGTGGAGGATACAATTTCTATATTAAGAGGATTAAAGGAGAGGTTTGAAATTCATCATGGAGTGCGTATAACCGATGGTGCAATTATTGCCTGTGCAATACTCTCAAACAGGTATATTTCAGATCGTTTTCTTCCAGATAAGGCTATAGATTTAATGGATGAGGCTGCTTCAATGTTAAGAATGGAGATTGACAGCATGCCTGCTGAATTAGATGAGATGATGCGTAGGATAATGCAGCTGGAGATTGAGCAGGAGGCATTGAAAAAGGAAGAGGATAAAGCTTCTCAAGAGCGGCTCAAGGTCATTGAAGCTGAAATAGCCGGCCTCAAGGAAACGGCTGACACCATGAAAGCACAATGGGAGCTTGAAAAAGAATCTATCAAGAAAGAAAAGGATATTAAAGCACAAATTGAGGAGGTTAAGCTTCAGATTGAGGAAGCTGAGAGAAACTATGATCTTGAAGCCCTTGCCAGGTTGAAGCATGGCAAGCTACCTGAACTGGAGAGTTCTATCTCTAAAGATAATCAGCTTCAGAAGAAGATTCCGGGACGGATGCTTAAGGAAGAGGTTACTCAGGATGAAATTGCGGAAATCGTATCTAAGTGGACTGGTATCCCTTTAACGAAGCTAATGGAGCAGGAAAAAGAAAAGCTTCTTAATCTTTGTCATACTCTTCATAAGAGAGTCATAGGCCAGGAAGAGGCTGTAACTGCTGTTTCGGATGCTGTTCTTCGTGCAAGAGCGGGGTTAAAGGATACAGCTCGCCCTGTTGGTTCCTTTATATTTTTAGGACCGACAGGAGTTGGTAAAACCGAGCTTGCAAAAGCTTTGTCGGAGGCTCTCTTTGACTCAGAGGTGAACATGGTTCGTATAGATATGAGTGAATATATGGAAAAGCATTCTGTGGCAAGGCTTATTGGGGCACCTCCGGGCTATGTGGGATATGAGGAGGGCGGTCAACTTACCGAAGCTGTAAGAAGAAAACCCTATAGTGTAATACTCTTTGACGAGATAGAAAAGGCTCACCCGGATGTGTTTAACATTCTGCTTCAAATATTGGATGACGGAAGGCTTACCGATAGTCAGGGCAGAATAGTGGACTTTAAGAATACAGTTATTATCATGACCTCAAACATAGGCAGCTATATTCTTCTGGAGAATTCAGGCACTGATGGGGAAATAGATGAGGTAATAAGAGAAAAGGTAATGACAGAGTTGCGAAGGGGCTTTAGACCGGAGTTTTTAAACAGAGTGGATGACATAGTACTTTTTAAGCCCCTGACTAAGGATGAGGTTAAGAAAATAGTCAGGCTTGTTATTGATGCATTGGGCAAGAGACTTGAAGAAAGAGATATTCATATCGAGATTACTGATGCCGCCCTCGATTATGTTGTTGCCAATGGATGGAATCCTGAATATGGGGCAAGGCCTGTTAAACGGTTTGTCCAAAAAAGTATTGAGACTGAAATAGCGAAGCAGATTGTAAAGGGATTAATATCTGAAGGAGACAGGGTTAGGGTAGATTGTGACGGTGTGCAACTGGCAATATCGGCTCACAAGGCACGAGATTAGTAACACAACAGAACCGTACCCAATGAAAAAACGTCCTAAATAAGAAACATACCTAATAAAAAAGGAGAGCTTTAGCTCTCCTGAAATTCTGATTAGTATCTAGGACCTCTGTTGTTTCGTTGTTGTTTTCTGGCCCTTCTGCAATCAGGACATCTCTGTGGTTCGTTCTCAAAACCCTTTTCTTTGTAGAAAGCTTGCTCGCCTTCTGTGAAAATGAAGTCAGCACCACAGTCCTTACAGGTAAGTGTCTTATCACCCATATTAATATAATCCTCCTTAATTAATCCGGATTAAACCATTTTTGAACGTGACCCTTAATCCAGAAAGAACAGGAGAGGGTAGAACAAGAATCAGTATTAATCCAATATATAACTTTATTTGTAGTATAACATCTACTGTGAAAAATACAAGAGGTTATGTAAAATTTATCAGCTAATAATAAAATGTTTGTATTGCTCTGTATATGCGATGTTAAGCAATAATTAATAAAGACTTTTTCAAACAGGCAATAAAGTGGTACAATAATCTGTATAATATAGTATAAGAGGAGGTAATTACATGCTAGGAGCTGAATCTGTCAAAACGCATGGGTACGACCCTGAAAAGCTTGTAATGCTTGCAATTGAGGCCAGGAAAAATGCTTATGTTCCCTACTCGAAATTTCATGTTGGTGCTGCTCTGGTGGCAGACAACGGAAAAGTATATACTGGCTGCAATGTAGAGAATGCCTCCTATGGAGCTGCTATATGTGCTGAAAGGACAGCAATTGTTAAGGCAATATCTGATGGAGCAAAGAAAATATTAGCCTTTGCTGTATCAAGCGACAGCAACGGGGCTACAATGCCCTGCGGCATTTGCAGGCAAGTCATAAGTGAGTTTGCCAGCCCTGAAACACCGCTCTATTTAAGCAATTACAATGGCAGCTTCGAAACCTGGAGATTTGATGAATTGTTACCAAGTGCTTTTAAACAAAGTGATATGGAGGATGTTAAATAGGATATGGCATTTAAATCAGGCTTCATAACAATAATCGGAAGACCAAATGTTGGGAAGTCCACCCTGTTGAATCTTTTAACAGGGGAAAAGGTGGCTATTATGTCCAACAAGCCACAGACAACCAGAACTTCTATTCGTACCGTGCTGACCACTGATGATTATCAGATGGTTTTTGTTGATACTCCCGGCATGCATACCCCAAAAAACAAGCTGGGGCAATTCATGATGAAGGAAGTCTACAATTCTATTGAGGATGTTGATGTAATTATTTACATGGTGGAAGCTACTGACAAAAAAATCGGCAAGGGCGATTCCAGAATAATTGAGGAGCTTAGAAAAGCAGGGGCTCCAGTTATTCTAGTTATTAACAAGATAGACCTTGTTGAAAAGGAATCCTTATTGCCCTTGATAGCTCAATATGCCCAAGCCTATGAATTTGAGGAGATTATACCAGTAAGCGCTCTAAATGCAGATACAAAGAATCAAGTGTTAGATGTATTATTTAAGCTCCTTCCCGAGGGAGAATTGTATTATCCTGAGGATATGCTTACAGACCAGCAGTCTAAGGTTCTGGCCCAGGAGCTTATCAGGGAAAAACTCCTGCAGCTGTTGTCAGAGGAGGTTCCCCACGGCATCGGAATCGAGATCATATCCTTTAAGGAAGATAATGATAATAATGTGATATATATAGATGCCGATATCTATTGTGAGAAGAAATCACACAAGGGTATAGTAATAGGTAAGAATGGCACCATGCTCAAGAGGGTGGGAACCCTGGCAAGACAGGATATGGAGAATCTGTTCGATGCCAAGGTAGTACTGAAGCTTTGGGTAAAGGTTAAGGATGACTGGAGAAACAACGATTTTGTGCTTAATGAACTTGGATACAAGGATAAGGACTGATAGGGCGGGAAAATGGCATTAGTAAAAGTAAAAGGACTTATTTCAAAAGAGATATCCTATAGTGACAGTGACAAAATGCTTACTATCATTACTGAGGATTTTGGCAAAATATCAGTAATGGCCAGGAATGCTAAAAAGAATGGAACCCGTGCATGCTATGGTACCCAAGTGTTAACCTATGGTGAGTATGTTCTATATAGGGGAAGATCCAGCTTTACCCTGAATAATTGTGATGTAATAACTAATTATTATGATTTGGCTCTAGATTTGGTGTGCTTCACCAATATAGCTCATATGCTTGAGTTGGCTGAGGATACCTGTGCGGATGCTGCTTTATCCGGGCAGATACTTGACTTGCTGCTCTATGGATTCAAAGCTTTAAGAAAGGGGCGTTCTCCATTATTAGTATCATCTGCTTTTGCAATAAAGCTAATGCAGATTACGGGTTATCCCCCCCATGTACATGATTGTGCAGTGTGCAGAACTACAGAAATAGATAATATATATTTTAGCTTTAATAAGTGTGGCTTTGTATGCGAAGTATGTGCGAAGTCTGACACTGAAGCCAGATTAATCGATACAGGAACTGCCAAGGCTATTGTTTATGTCTTGTGTGCTCCAAAAGGCAAGGTTTTCAGTTTTGATTTATCTGAAGAAGTGTCAAAGAGATTTTCAGATATTGCATTGCGATATACAAGTCTACAGCTGGATAAGAATTATATGAAACTAAATATGTTAAAAGATCTGGCTTAAACTGACTACTTTAAAGCTACAATGGAGGTAACACCTATGAGATACGCTTTTAGCTCGGGCGAATTATTGTATGAACAAAACAAAAAAGAACTACCTGAGGGCATTTTAGAGGGACAATTTATTGAGTACGAATCTGTTGAGCCTGATACAGATTTTTATTGTATCGGTAAAATCAATGACAAGGATGTAAAGGTCAGATTTAATATTTCCAATAATGATTTTGTACATATTAAGAATAAGCACTGCTTTGGGATTCTGATGCAATCAGATCTGCTTAATACCGATTGGCAAAGCTATGAGATATTAAGTGTTGAAAAATAACAATATATTTACTATTTTGCAGTATCCCTATTATTGCTATTGGCTTTATCTCTGATTTCAGCTTGTTGCGGGCTATCTGTCTTAGTTTCAAGCTCTTCTATTATTTTTTTTGCTGCAATTCTACAGGCATTAGCTTCTAAAGAAAATTTCAATGCAAGAAGACCTAGCTTTTCCTGATCAGTTTTATCAGTCTCGGTTTCAAGGCTTAAAAATGATTCTTTTACCCTAGTGGCAGTGGACTTGATTGCCTCATCCTGAATTTTAATTAACCTGTTATAAAAAGTATCAATCGGCTTATCGGATGTTTCGTGGGAAATAAGTCTGGCAATTTCCATTAATGATAGAATGTTCTTAAGGTTTAAAACAGATATAAGGTGTGCCATATGATCACGGGTATATTTTTTTTGAACCGGCCGGGGAATGATCTCATTTTTTGCATAATTGTTTATCATGGAAGGAGTAATCAGTTTTTCCTCACTGGATTTTGAAAATATTGATAGTTGCCGTTCCAGGTAGGTTATTACCTGGTCCATATAAAGATCCAGATCTGGAAGCTCACTCCAACCCGGCATATGGTACTCCTCCAGCTCTTCTACCCATTCTAATAGTATTTTTTTTATAGCTTCCATTTAAACAATCCTCCAGTATATGGTTATTCTGTCGGCCTGATAAAGCAATTCTTTGTCGCTGATAATCAAGTGTGGGAAATTATTATTCTCATAATAATTATTATAGGTTAAGAAAATAATAACATAAAGAAGAGTGCTATTCAATACAGAAAACCGTTGACATGCAGAGCAATATCATATAATATGGTTATTGAAAACAGGTGATATAATTCTAAAGTCGATTGGATGTGATTTAGTGATTAATCTATTAAAGAAAATTGAAGTATGGGGAGACTCAGTATTAAAAGGTGTTATTTATGATGTGCAAAAAAAGAAGTATCTCCGTTTAAAAATGGATACTATAATAAATAAACTAAGCGAATTAGGTCTAAGCATAAAGAATAATTCAAGATTTGGAATGACGGCTCCAAAAGCAAGAAATCTTATGCTTAATTCCCTTGAAAAGGGGACAAAAGCAGATATAGCAATCATAGAATTTGGCGGAAATGATTGTGACTATAAATGGGAAGAGATATCAGAAGATCCAAAAGGTCATCATTTGCCTAAAACTCCTATAAACTCATTTAAAGAATGTATTACTGATATGGTTATACGGTTTCGGGATCACGGTATAAAGCCCGTTTTGATGAATCTTCCGCCTATCAATTCTGAAAAGTATTTTAATTGGATAAGCAGGGGGCTGAATGCAGATGCAATACTAAGTTGGTTAGGAGATAAAGAGCTTATCTATCGCCACCATGAATCCTATAGCCTGGCCATAATGAATGTCGCCCAAAAGCTTTCATGCCCATTTATCGATGTCAGGGGGCCCTTCCTACTAAAACGAGATTATTACAATTATTTGTGTGAAGATGGAATCCATCCGAATGAAGAGGGCTATAATATTATGAAACAGACTATAGTAAAATACGCAATTAATGGTGTGTAAAAGTACTAATTAATTTTCATGTTCTCGACAATCCGCTTAATCACTATTAAGGCTTCAGCATTTGTCACGGGCCTTTGGGGAGTGAAGCCGGGTATTTCATGAATACCGTTTATTAACCCTGTTGAAAGCATATGAGATAAGCTATCTGCATCTTGAGCAGTATCAAACTGCGGGATAATGGCCCTGGCCTCATCTAAGGCTTTCTGACTGGCTTCTTCGGGAGTGGCTTGTCCTAATAGCTTTGGGCTGTTAAAAACAATAATTGCAAGTCCGTCAAAGGAAATTGCGTCGTCAGTCTCATGGATCAAGTACTGATCGACTTCCTTCTGGTCAAGGCCAAAAACCTCGCTAAGAAGCCTTGTGAATTTTTCTTTACTCAGGACAGGAGAACTTGAACCAATTTCTGTGCTTTTAGTAAGTATTGATTCGGCTTTATTCAACATATTAATCTTCTTTTTGTCGGAGGATTTTCCCCTCTTGAATAAATTATCCAAATAATTATTGTATTCAGTATAAATATGTTCTAAGGAATACAATTCTTCTGAGTTTCCTCCTGGTTCGGTATCAGTTGCAGCCGAAGGATCTTCATTCTGTGTAAGTTTGTTTATCGGAAACCCTAAATTACTAAATATACGATATAGAATTGAAACAGAATCATTACGGCTAAGGTAGTCATTTGGCCTGAACTTTTTCGCGCTATCAATGTTAAGATCAGTAAATCCCAGGCAATACGCATTACGGATAAGAAGCTGATTCTCTTCAGACAAATCGTCTAAATCAGTCAATACATATGATTTATGAAGAGCTGAAGCATCTTCTTCAATTGTAATGGAAGGAATTGAGGCTAAAACCTTCATAATACTTGAAACTGCATCCTGCCTGTTAATCAGATCATTTTCCATATAGCCTGATAAATAATTCCTTGCAGAAATACTATTATCGCCGGCAGAAAATAGTATAGAAATAATTTTATTCCAATCTCCGGCAGTCATAAAGAAGTATTTGTTTTCGGGGGAAAGATAATTTTCCACTAGATATTCTTTGTTTTCATTTCCAATAAAAATATCCGACTGACTGTCAAAGGATGCTTCTAAAATATAAATTAAACCTTCTGTTTCCTTCATTTGGGGAGAAGAATCATCAGGAGAAACAGAATTAACATTCTCCTTATAAAATGAAAGTAAGTCTTCAGAATTATTAACCTTTATGTCAGGAGTATGCTGGTCTGTATCATTAAGTAATTCAGTTGTGCTAGGGCTACATGATACGGCCTGCAAAGCAACGATAAGAGTGCAGAGTAATAATATCGCATATCTTCCTCTTATTTTCATGGAAAACCTCCCTAGATAACCTCCCTAGATATTTATGCCATTTATATATTATATCGGCGAAATATCGCAAATAATGTAGAATTCTGCGGGAAAATAATAATATAATAAAAGTAATTAAAAAAGCTTTTTATTAATTATACAATATGATAGGGTATTTTTGTGAAATAAATTGTATTATTAATAAGATATTTTGTTAATAATGATTTTTGTGTTAATAATTATCTTTTACAATGCTGCTGGTCTCGTAAAGGAAGGTAGAGTGTGGTTATGAAACATTATCTTGAAAGTATTGAAAGGGTTCTGGAAAAACAAAAATCCTCCCTTGATGGTATTACTCAGGAAGAAGCCGAGAAACGAATGAATCAGTATGGAAAAAATAAGTTGGATGAGGGAAAGAAAAAATCAGTTATAGCCCGATTCTTTGGACAAATGGCAGACCCCATGATAATTGTGCTCATTGCAGCAGCAATCATATCAGCCTTTGCTAAAGAGCTTGTTGATTCCATTATTATTATCGCCGTTGTTTTTTTGAATTCTGTTTTAGGTGTAATACAGGAGGGAAAGGCAGAAAAAGCAATTGAAGCACTTCAACAAATGTCTTCGCCCTATTCTAAGGTAAAAAGAGCAGGACATGTTATGAGCATAAAATCCGAAGAGGTTGTTCCCGGAGATATTGTTTTATTGGAGGCAGGAGATGCAATCCCTGCAGATATGCGCCTAATTTCTGCATCAAGTTTAAAAATTGAAGAAGCCTCATTGACAGGAGAATCCATCCCTGCAGAGAAGACAAGTAATACTTTAGAAGCCGAAGAGAACGAAGATATTACGCTTGGAGACAGACGCAATATGGCATATGCTGGCACAAATGCAGTTTATGGGCGTGGAGAAGGGGTTGTAATAGGAACGGGAATGAATACCGAAATGGGTAAAATCGCCGGTATCATTTCTCGTACAGAAAATGAAAAAACTCCTCTTCAGGAAAAATTAGCTTCTTTGAGCAAGGTTCTTAGTGTAGCAGTAATTATTATCAGCATTCTTATATTTGTTTTCAGCGTAATAAGGAATGGTGGTTTTCAGGGTGAACATGTACTTGATGGGTTCATGCTTGCCATCAGTCTGGCTGTAGCAGCTATACCGGAAGGTCTGGTTGCTGTAGTAACCATTGTACTTTCTATTGGCGTAACAAAGATGTCAAAAAGAAACGCAATCATCCGCAAGCTTACAGCTGTTGAAACCCTTGGCTGTACCCAGGTTATTTGCTCTGATAAAACAGGTACACTAACACAGAACAAAATGACCGTCGTTGATGCATTTGGTAACGTAAACCAGCTTACCATGGCTATGGCCCTTTGTAATGACGCAGCCCTGTCCGATGATTATGATGGCGAAATAATCGGAGAACCAACTGAAAGTGCTCTGGTCAGATATGCTTTGGAGAAAGGTTTAGATAAGAATAAGCTGGAGCAGGATATGCCAAGGGTCGGGGAAGCCCCCTTTGATTCTTTAAGAAAGATGATGTCCACAGTTCATAAGGCAGATGACAAGTTTATTCAATATACAAAGGGTGCACCCGATGAGTTGTTGAAGCAATGTACACATATACTTACTCCTGATGGAGCAGTTCCTTTGACAGATGAGCTTTACAAACAGGTCCTGGAAAAGAATACCGAGATGGCTAAAAAGGCTTTACGTGTTTTAGCTGCAGCTATGAGAAATTGGGAGGCCATTCCCGAGGATACTTCTCCTGAAAACTTAGAAAAGAATCTGATTTTTATAGGCCTGACAGGAATGATCGATCCGGTAAGGCCAGAGGCAAAAGCAGCAATTGACGAATGTAAGGAAGCTGGAATTAGGGCTATTATGATAACTGGAGACCATAAAGATACGGCTGTGGCAATAGCTAAAGAGTTAGGGATTATAACACATGAGTCTCAGGCTATTACAGGCAGTGAAATCTCTAATATGTCCGATGAGGAATTTGATAAAAATATTGATAAGTGGAATGTATATGCGAGAGTTCAGCCTGAACATAAGGTCAGAATAGTTTCTGCATGGAAAAAACGAGGTATGATCACAGCTATGACAGGAGATGGTGTAAATGATGCTCCTGCACTTAAGGCTGCCGATATAGGCGTTGGTATGGGGATAACAGGAACCGACGTAAGTAAGAGTGTTTCAGATATGGTCCTGGCAGATGACAACTTTGCCTCCATAGTTTATGCCGTGGATGAAGGCAGAAGAATTTACGAGAATATTAAGAAATCCATTCAGTTTTTATTATCCTCGAATCTTAGCGAGGTTGTGGCTTTATTTGTTGCCACCATTATGAATCTAAGATTGTTTTCGCCCATTCATATCCTTTGGATAAATTTGATTACAGATTCCTTCCCGGCAATTGCACTGGGTATGGAGGACGCTGAAAGTGATATTATGAAAAAGCCTCCCCGTGATCCGAAGGAAGGTATTTTTGCCCAAGGACTTGGAGGAAGGGTTATATATCAAGGTGTGGTGATTGCCATACTTACACTAATTTCATTTATCATAGGCTATTCAGGGCAATATACTTCAGTTGTTCTGAAGCAGACCACAGCAATGACTATGGCCTTTCTTACATTATCCACATGTGAGATTTTCCACTCTATCAATTTAAGGTCAAGCACCAGGTCCATATTTACTATAAAAACTCATAATATATATTTATTATTGGCAATGCTTGCCTCCTTTGTACTAACATTAGGAGTAATATATATTCCTGGCCTTAATACAGTGTTTGAGCTGACCGCTCTGTCACTTACAAACTTTTTAATTGCTGTTGGATTATCGGTCTTAATAATACCTATTGTAGAGATAGAAAAAACAATAAGTCGTAAATATACAAAGTAAAAAAACGAGGTAATTATCTGATGAAGAAAAAGGAAAACCCCAAAAAATCTAATACTACAGGCACCATAACAGAGCGGGGAGTAGAAAACAAGTCTAAGACTGGAATAGGCAGGATTATACGAGGAGAAAAAGGGGAGAAACTAAAGGGCGGCCTCTTGACGTATATCATTCTGATAACTTATGCTGTGCTGCTCTATCTTTTGGTTTCAAATATCGGCACTGTTAAAAATTATTTGAAGCTGCTTATTCAGGTTTTGAGCCCCATTATAATGGGCCTGGTTTTCGCTTATGTGTTGAATATTCCCATGAGATTCTTCGAAAGAGTATTCTATAAAAAGCTTGAGCTTTCAAAACGGGCCTTAGTCAGAAAGCTGAAAAGACCATTGGCTATAGTAACCACATATGTTGCCGTAGCTCTGGTTCTTACCATTCTTGTTTTATTTTTCGGACCTCAGATTACTGATAGTATAGTAAACCTTGTCTCAAATATGAACAATTACATTAGCTCATTGAATAATTTCATTAATGACTTAACTCAAAGATTTGATTTATCAAGTGAACTTTGGAAAACTATAACCATCAACTGGAATGAAATAATCACAAAAGGCAGCGAACTGATCTCTGCCACATTACCCCAGGTATATAATTTAACAAAGTCTCTTACAAGTGGGATAATTAATATTGTCATGGGGATTATTGTGTCTGTTTATGTATTGGCTAAGAAGGAAAAGCTTATCAGAATAATGAAGCAATTAATATTTGCATATACCTCTAAATGCACTGCCAACAGAATACTTGATACCGGGGCACAGTTTAATAAATCATTTCAAAAGTTTATATCAGGACAGATTACCGAGGCTTTCATTCTTGGAGTGCTGGTTCTTATTGGAATGTTGATATTCAATTTTCCATACGCCGTGCTTTGTAGTGGAATCATTGCAGTCACCGCAATCATTCCGTTTTTTGGCGCCTGGCTTGGTGCAATACCGAGTGCTTTTATTATTTTAATGGTAGATCCCCCCAAGGTTATATGGTTCATTATTTTTATTATTGTCCTTCAACAGCTGGAAGGCAATATAATTTATCCGAAGGTAATGGGAAATTCAATCGGTCTAGATGGTCTGTGGGTTCTGGTTTCCCTTATTGTAGGGGGAAGTCTCTTTGGCATTGGAGGTATGATTGTAGGTATTCCGGCCTTTGCTGTCATATATGCAATTTTAGCACGCGTTACAAAACGCAGGCTAAAGGAGAGAGGCATTGAAATAGAATAACAGGATAAGTATAATATGTGCTAAAAGTAACAGCTTTAATAAAAATGCTTGTCACCAGTAGAAAAAGCTTGGTAAAACGATTCTGACCGGAGTTGAGAAATTAGAGAAACGGCTGTGATCCCGGAAGAATTTGACTGGCATGATGATGGAGAAGAGAAGGAGTTTAAGAGTATTTATGAATAAACCGGTATTAGTAATTATGGCTGCAGGTATGGGAAGCAGATACGGTGGATTAAAGCAAATAGATCCAATTGATGATAAAGGCCATATAATAATTGATTTTTCCGTATATGATGCAATAAAGGCTGGCTTTGAGAAGGTCTGTTTTATCATTAAGGAAGAAAATGAAGCCCTTTTTAAAGAGAAAATTGGAGATAAGATTTCTTCGCATATTAAGGTTGAATATATTTATCAGCAGTTAGAGGATTTACCTGAAGGATATACAGTCCCTGAAGGCAGAGTAAAGCCCTGGGGAACTGGTCATGCAATTCTGTGCTGTAAAAACAGAATTAAAGAGCCCTTTGCAGTTATTAATGCTGATGATTATTATGGGCGGAATGCATTCTCCTTACTATATGACTATCTAAAAAAAGCAGAGGACCAGAATCTTTATAATTATGCCATGGTGGGATATGTAATTGAAAACACTCTTACTGAAAACGGAACAGTATCCAGAGGTGTATGCTCAACTGACGGCTCAGGCTATCTTGAAAAGATTATAGAGAGAACCAGCATAAAAAAACATAATGATGGTGCCGCCTATTCTGAGGATGACGGTAAGACATGGATTACGATTTCCAAAGGTACTATGGTTTCAATGAATGCCTGGGGCTTTACCCAGAGCATTTTAAAGGAGCTAGATGAAGAATTTATGCTCTTTCTTGAAAATGAGCTTAAAAATAACCCTCTTAAGGCAGAGTTCTTTTTACCCAATGTTGTGGGTCGTATTATTAATGACGGCAAGGGAAGAGTAAAGGTTCTGAAAACCCATGATAAATGGCACGGCGTAACATATAAAGAGGATAAGGCTACTGTGGTAAAGGCCATTACTAAGCTCAAGAATGACGGGCTTTATCCGGAAAACCTATGGGAGTAAGACAGGGGACGGATCTGTGTCTTACTCGGGCTGTGTCTCGCTTTTTCAATTTGGTTATTCAGCGAATTTATTATACTTACATTAACGCTTTAAAACTTTAGCATATTAAATTGATTAACCAGAGCTACTTTGGTATAATTATGCGGTCAGTAACAGATGAAAGGGGAAACATGATGAATGCAGATAAGGTGCAAATTCTAATTGCAATGTGTATTTACATAAGTGTAGTTATTGCTATCGGCCTTTATTATGCTAAAAGAGCCAGTCAAAGCAGTCAAAACTACCTTATTGGAGGACGGTCTTTGGGACCATGGGTTACTGCTATGGGGGCAGAGGCTTCCGATATGAGCGGCTGGCTATTAATGGGATTGCCGGGCTTAGCATATTGGTGTGGCCTTAGTGATGCCTTTTGGACAGCAATTGGGTTATTAATAGGTACATATCTAAACTGGTTGTTTGTTGCCAAAAGACTAAGAGGTTATTCAAAGATAGCTTCCGACTCAATTACTATTCCTGATTTCTTTAGCAACAGATTTAAAGAGAATAAGAAGATTATCTCTACAATTGCATCAATATTTATTCTTGTATTTTTCACTGTTTATGCCGCTAGCTGTTTTGTAACTGTAGGAAAGCTATTTAGCACATTATTTAATTCCAGCTATATCGTAATGATGGTTCTGGGTGCGATATTTGTTATTTTCTATACCTTTATCGGTGGATTCCTTGCAGAGAGCGCATCAGATTTTATGCAAGGCATTGTAATGTTTATTTCTCTGGTAGCAGTATTGTTTATTGGAATTTCAAAAGTTGGAGGTGTTTCCTCTTTAATAAACAATGCTAAAACTATTCCTGGTTTTTTAGATTTCTTTGGGATAGCTCAGCCTACTGTTGCAGATGGCGTTCAGCAGCTTGCAACAACTGGAAAGCCACTGTTTGGAGAAGCTGGCAAATATGGATTGTTAACCATTATTTCTACTTTATCCTGGGGTCTGGGATACTTCGGTATGCCTCATGTTCTGTTAAAATTTATGGCCATTGAACAACCCAGTAAGCTTAAACTGTCAAGAAGAGTCGCCACAATATGGTGCGCTATTTCTCTTACCGCAGCTGTGGCCATCGGAATTATAGGCCGTGTTTTATATCCGGAGGCTTTATTAACTAAAAGTACATCTGAGAGCGTATTTATTCTGTTATCAACCGAGTTCTTAATTCCAATTTTCGCAGGCTTTGTTATGGCGGGTATACTTGCGGCAACAATTAGCTCCTCGGATTCATACCTGCTGATTTCTGCTTCAGCATTTTCCAAGAGTATTTATCATGGCATTATGAAAAAGGATGCCAGTGATAAGCAGGTATTAAGAATGACAAGAATAACTTTGCTTGTTATTTCAGCGATAGCTATTCTTATTGCCCTTGATGAAAACAGTGTAATATTTGATGTGGTGTCCTTTGCCTGGGCAGGATTTGGCGCAACCTTCGGACCTTTAATGCTCTTTTCTCTCTTCTGGAAAAGAACCACAAGGGCGGGAGCCATTGCCGGAATGCTCTCTGGAGGGATCATGGTATTTGTTTGGGATGGTCTTATCGCACCTATAGGTGGAGTATTTGCAATATATGAATTGCTTCCTGCATTCCTGATTTCCTGTATAGCTATAGTAGTAGTATCTCTCTTGACCAAGGAACCCTCAGATGACGTCAAGAAAGAGTTTGAGTTGGCCAAAACATTTGAAGGATGATAAAAACACTCTTTACTTTAGCACACTAATGTATTACAATTTGATATGACTTTTACATAATAATCGGAGGACATAAAAAATGAAAAAAATAATTGCGATACTTCTTATGATAGTTATGATGCTTAGCATTTCCGCATGTACTGCGAAGCCAGTGGCAGGAACAAATGTAGAAGGAGTCCTTACTGTTGGATTTGATCAGAACTTCCCGCCCATGGGTTTTGTAGGTGATGACGGTCAGTTTACAGGCTTTGATCTGGAGCTTGCTGCAGAAACTGCTAAACGGTTAGACCTTGAGCTTAAATTGCAGCCTATAAAATGGACATCAAAAGACTTTGAGCTGACATCAGGAAATATTGATTGTATCTGGAATGGTTTTACCATAAACGGTAGAGAAAACGACTATACCTGGACAGATCCATATATGGCTAACAATCAGGTATTCGTAGTGAACGCTGATTCCGGAATTACAAAGCTCAGTGACTTAGAAGGGAAGATTGTAGTTGTACAGTCAGATTCAAGTGCAGAGAAGGCTCTTGCAGGTGAATCCGACCTAGTAAATTCCTTTGGACAATATATAAAATCAGCAGATTATGATGTTGCAATTATGGACCTAGAGGCTGGAGCCGTTGATGCTGTTGCCATGGATGAAGTTGTTGCAAACTATAATATTGAAAAAAGAAATCTAAACCTTATTGTTTTAGAAGAAAAGCTTGCTGAGGAAGAATACGGAGTGGGCTTCTTATTAGAAAATGAGGAGTTAAGAGACTCAATCCAAAAAACATTGGAAGGCATGGCCAAGGATGGTACTATGGCAAAAATCTCTGAAAAATGGTTTGGAAAAGATATTACAACAATTGGAAAGTAATTTGCAAACAAGTATAGTCAGTATGAATGCATATTTATATGACAGATATTAGAAAAGTAATTTATTTATGAAGGGCTGTCCCTAAAAGATAGCCCTTTATTTTTCACATTAGTAACAGGAGGTGCCTTCTTTGGATTTATCAGTTTTATTGTCTCAGTTGGCTGAAGGCATGCTAATTTCAGTTGAGATATTTACTCTGACTCTGGTTTTTTCTCTTCCACTTGGCTTACTTGTTGCCTTTGGCCGCATGTCGAAAAATCCCATTATAAGAAATATAACTAAGATCTATATTTCAGTAATGCGTGGAACTCCATTAATGCTGCAGCTGATGGTTGTTTATTTCGGCCCCTACTATTTATTTGGGTGGTCCATCAGGGGTTACAGGTTTCTTGCAGTGATAATAGGGTTTTCAATCAATTATGCTGCATATTTCGCTGAGATTTACAGAGGCGGAATTGAATCCATGGAGGTTGGTCAGTATGAAGCGGCAAAAATACTTGGATACAGTAAGAGTCAGACATTTATTAAGATTATATTACCCCAGGTAATAAAGCGGATTCTCCCTGCAGTAACCAATGAGATAATTACTCTCATAAAGGATACCTCCTTAGCATTTGTTATATCGGTATCAGAGATGTTTACCACAGCTCAGGCAATAGCTGCGGCACAGAAAACCACAACACCCTTTATAGTGGCAGGGGTATTCTACTATGTATTCAATTACATAGTAGCAACAACCATGGAATGGGTCGAGAAAAAGGTTAGTTATTACAGGTAAGGGGATATAAATGAAGATATTAGAGGTTAAAAATTTAAAAAAGGACTTTGAGAGCCTGGAAGTAATTAAAGACATTTCCTTTGATGTTAAAGAAGGGAGTGTAGTTGCCATAATTGGCCCTTCTGGTTCTGGCAAATCAACACTTCTGAGATGTGCTACCATGCTTGAGACAATAGATTCAGGTGAGCTAAAGTATCTGGGAGAGCATGCTGTTCAAACAATTGATGGAAAGGCAGTTTATGCTTCACCTAAGGATCTTAAAAGAATTCAAAGCTATTATGGCCTAGTTTTTCAAAACTTTAATCTGTTTCCCCATTTTTCAGTTATTAAGAATGTAACTGATGCCCTTATTAGTGTCCAGAAAAAACCTAAGGATGAGGCTATTGAAATAGGGCGCCGGCTTCTGGAGAAGATGGGGCTTGAAGATAAGGAAGATGCTTATCCCTTTCAATTGTCAGGTGGACAACAGCAGCGCGTGTCAATAGCAAGAGCTTTGGCTCTGAATCCTAAGATTTTGTTCTTCGATGAGCCTACCTCGGCTCTTGATCCGGAGCTAACCGGAGAGATACTAAAAGTAATACGCGAACTTGCGGCAGAGGATATGACAATGGTTATAGTTACTCATGAGATGAGCTTTGCTCGAGATGTTGCAGACCGAATAATATTTATGGACGGTGGAGTTATTATTGAAGAGGGAGAAGCCTGTGATGTAATAGACAATCCTCAATGTGAACGAACAAAAATGTTTTTGAATAAATTTGAAAACAGATAGTAAGATTTAAAAGGTTAAGCTTTTGCTTCAACCTTTTTTACTTCACCATGCTTTACAAACAGCATACAGACAAAAGCTAGTATAAAGGTTACAGGAGCATATATGAACAGGACTTCATAATGTCCGGCCATGTCACGGATTTTGCCAAATAATATCGGGCTTATAATAGATGCACTGAAGGAAAAGAAATAATAAAAACCTGTGTATTTCCCGATATCCTTCCATTTAGCCAATTCAACAACCATGGGCAGAGAGTTTATATTAACGCATGCCCAGAAGGCACCTCCAAGGAACAGAAGTATTCTTAATGCCCAAATGTCACCTGTAAAAAGCATTGCAATGAATAAGCAGGTAACACCGGCAAGGCCAATAAGGATGGTTTTCTTCCTTCCTAATTTTGATCCGATAAAGCCGGCAGGGATAGAGAATAGCAGGAATGTTACAGAGAATACTCCAAGGAGTAAAGAGGCATCTCCTGCAGTCAGAAAGTTCCCTGCAGAGTCTTGCAGAGTGTTTGTAACATATAGACTGAAAAAAGTCTCCACAGCGTTATACCCGCTAAACCAGAACAGTATAGCAAATAGTATCAGCAATAGACTGACTCTTTTTTGCCCGGCATTGCCTTTTTCGTTCACATTG
>JAAYTU010000071.1 GCA_012523705.1 Clostridiaceae bacterium | reverse complement strand
CTTTCAATCTCAAAATCCAGATACTCTTTTGTACCGGGTCTGTATACTGTAATTCTCACCTTAGTATTTGCAGGACCTCTTATCTTTTTGACTATCAGATCGGCTTCGGTAATATTTGTAACATCTTCATTATCAACTTTTACAATCTTATCATTCTTTAAAATTCCAACTTCCTTTGCAGGAGAGCCGGCGAAAACATCTGCAACATTGAGAAGAACATTTTCATCCATGTGGACTGAAACACCTATTCCCACATAATTCCCCGATACACCCTCCAAATAATCCCTCATCTCTTCAGGTGTAAAATACACTGTGTAAGGATCCTCCAGTCCGGCTGCCAAACCCTTTATGGAAGTACTGAAGGCCTCATCGAAGTCAACTTCTTTATAGTAATTATTCTCCAGAACTCCCTTTACTTTATTATAGGCTTCAATATTCAGAGTATCTACATCATCCTCAGCGAAAAATATAGCATTCTGTCTTTCAAACCAGCTTGCAATTGGTCTGGATGAAAAGACATCCCAGGAAAGCATTGTAATTAGTGATGAAAAATATCCTGTGAAAAATGCTGCAATAACGCATATAGATACAATTATAGCTAACTTAACCTTTTGTTTTCTTCTCATTTATGTTTTCCTTCCCTGCGTAAAGATATATCTATTCTACATCCTATGCTGATAATTATCAAACCATGTTGGAAAACTTGCCCCTTGAAGTCTTGCCCCTCTTATTTCTCAGAAGAAGTATGCCAGATTTCTCTGTCATAATCCATAATGGTTCTGTCACTGGAGAATTTGCCTGCACAGGCCATGTTAACAAAGCACTTTTTAGCAAACTCCCTCTTTTCAGCTGTGCCGTTGATGGCAAGGACCTTTGTATCACAATAGGATTCAAAATCATATAACAACTTGTACACATCGGGAGCATGCCAGGAGGCACCCTCCAGAATGGAATCATAGAGCTCTTTAAATATGCCTGTTTTTCCATCGCTAAAAGTCCCGTCAATGAGGGTGTCCACAACCTTTTTTATGCGCATATTATTATTGTATATATTAACAGGATTGTAGGAGGAGCCCAGAGATTGAAAGTCCTCTACAGTGCCGCCAAAAATATAGTTGTTTTCCATACCGGCTTCTCTGACAATCTCCACATTAGCTCCGTCTAAGGTTCCGAGGGTTACAGCTCCATTAAGCATGAACTTCATGTTTCCTGTGCCTGATGCCTCGGTGCCAGCCGTTGATATCTGCTCTGAAATATCGGTTGCGGGAATAATCTTTTCAGCATAGGAGACATTGTAGTTTTGAACAAATAATACACGCATTTTATCATTCACTTCTGGATCATTGTTTACCAGATCCGCTATTTCATTTATATATTTAATTATGCCCTTTGCCCTTTTATAGCCCGGCGCTGCTTTAGCACCAAAAAGGAAAACGGTGGGACAGAGCTCTCTTATTCTTCCATCCTTCAGTCCAAAGTAAATATCCATGATCGAGAAGGCATTTAACAACTGGCGCTTGTACTCATGGAGACGCTTGATTTGAACATCAAAAACGAAGTCCGGGTTCAGTCTGATTCCCTCTTTTCCCTCAATGAATTCGCATAGCTGCTGTTTTTTAATCTTCTTGATTCTAATAAATTCATCTATTTTTGTATTATCTTCAGCAAAAGGAAGCATTTTATTTATTTCATCAAGGTTATAAATCCACCCGTCACCAATATTTTCGGTAATGAATTCTGATAATTCCTTATTGCATAATCCCAGCCATCGCCTCGGTGTAATTCCATTAGTCTTATTATTGAACCTTTCAGGATATATTCTAAACCATTCATTTAATGCATCATTTTTTAATATTTCGGTATGAATCTCTGCCACTCCATTTACCGAGCGGGAAGCATAGATTGCAAGCCTTGCCATATGAACAAGACCATCTTGAATAATTGAGTATTTATAAAGCTCGGACTTCTTAATTCCCTTTTGATGCAACTCTCTTTTCATAGCATCATTTACTATGACAATGTATGGGTAAACATGTGGAATAACAGACAGAATAAGCCCAATATCCCATTTTTCTAGGGCCTCTGCCATTATGGTATGATTTGTATAGGCAAATGTCTCCTTTATAATTCTAAGGCCTTCATCCAAATCCAAATAATAGTCACCCATGAGTATTCTTAAGAGCTCCGGTATTGCAATAACCGGGTGAGTATCATTTAACTGAATAGCAAACTGATTTGGAAAATCGGTAAAATCGGTACCATGTTTTTTAATATAATTCCTTACAATACTCTGTATTGAAGCAGATGAAAAGAAATATTGCTGTTTAAGCCGAAGCTGCTTTCCCGCCCTTGTATCATCATTAGGATAGAGAACTGCATTAATATCGTCTGCTCTATTTTTTTCTTTTACTGCAAAATCATATTTTTGCTCATTAAACAGATTAAAGTTGAATTCCTCAATTGGCTCTGCCTGCCATAATCTAAGAGTATTTATAATTGCATTATTCTTTGAATCTAAGCTGGGGTTTACTGCTCCATATCCAATGACTGGCATATCATAGGGCACAGCCCTCACAGTCTGATCTGCAAACTCAACTATTTCAGAATTCTCTTCACGCCTCACACTCCAAGGATCTCCAAAGCGCTGCCAGTCATCGGGCCACTCCTTCTGAAAGCCATCTTCAAAGCTTTGCTTAAAAAGACCATATTTATATCTTATCCCATAGCCGTCAAGCTTGATACCATGGGTTGCGGCAGAATCTAAAAAGCAGGCAGCAAGTCTTCCAAGTCCACCATTACCAAGAGCATTGTCATCAATCTCCTCAAATATTTTAGAATCTTTATTGATCTCTGATAAGAACTCTTCCAATTCTTTTGTGAGGTTCAAATTATACAGATTGCTATAAATCATTCTGCCCACTAAAAACTCAGCTGAAAAATAACAGGCTTTTTTTTCGCCCTCCTGGGAGACCCATTTCCCTCCAAGGGATTTCATGGCGGCTTTTGAAACGGCATTGTACAACTGCTTGATACCGGCTTCCTCTGCCTTGACTCCCGAATCATATTCCAGAAAGTATAAAATATCCTTTTTAAAGCTGCTCATATTCTTCCTCCTGATGTTATCTACCATAAAGTTTGGTTATTTTTCTAATTTTTGATTCAAGTTTTTTTGTTATCTGGCCTTTTTCAAGTCTCCAGGTCCAGTTTCCGCCAATGGTTGATGGGGTGTTTATACGCGCCGAATTATCTAATCCCAGAAAATCCTGCATTTGAATAATAACTGTATCGGCTACGCTTTGATATGCGCAGGCTATTATAGCCCATGGGATTTGTCTTCTTCTTTTAATATTAAGAAAATCCATTGCATATTTAATCAGTTCCCTACTTTGGTTCTTGAAAAAGTCCTTTAGGGTTTCATTGTCATGTGTTCCTCCATAGACCACACAATTGGAATCATAATTGAATGGTAGATTTTCATTATCACTTCCACCGAAAAAGGCCATTTGTAATAACCTCATTCCAGGATATCCACTCTCCTTAAGTATTCTTCTGACCTTAGGGGTAACATTGCCAAGATCCTCGGCTATAATTTTTATATCACCTGCCGCTTCATTAATCGCATTAATAAGCTTTTCACCCGGGCCCATTACCCATTCCCCGGTCTTTGCTGTATGACTGTTGGCCGGTATGCTGTAATAATTTACGATTCCAATAAAATGATCAATTCTGATTACATCGTATAACTTGGCATTGTTTCTAATCCTTGCTTGCCACCATTTAAAATTGTCCTTCTCCATTTTGCCCCAATCATATATGGGGTTTCCCCACAGCTGGCCAGTCTCAGAAAACATATCCGGTGGTACACCTGCAACATGTCTCGGCCTGCGCATTTCATCAAGATCAAACAGGTCATGATTCACCCAGACATCGGCACTGTCAAAGGCAACATATATGGGTATATCACCAATAATCCTGATACCATTATCATTAGCATATTTTTTTAGCTTGAACCATTGAGAATAGAATTTATACTGACAAAATTTCCAGAAATCAACCTGCTCCTGTAATTCCTTTAACAAATCCTTTATTGTCTGAGGTTCTCTAAGCATTATTTCTTTAGGCCATCTCAACCATTCCTTATCATTAAATTGTCTCTTAGCGGCCATAAATAATGCATAATCATCCAGCCAGAATGAGTTTT
>JAAYTU010000012.1 GCA_012523705.1 Clostridiaceae bacterium | reverse complement strand
TATCAGACGAGGAGCTTGAAGAGAGAAGATCATCCTGGATTTCACCGCCTCCTAAAATCAAAACAGGGTATCTTGCCCGTTATGCGAGGTTTGTAAGTTCGGCAAGTGAAGGTGCAGTGCTAAAACTATAATAAATAGTTAAGAATGGAGGAAGCAGTATGAAATTAACTGGTGCTGAAATACTGATTGAATGCCTGTTGGAACAGGGTGTAGATACTATATTTGGTTATCCGGGAGGGGCAGTCCTTAATATCTACGATGCTCTTTATAAGTATCAGGATAAAATTAGTCATATTTTGACCTCCCATGAGCAAGGCGCAGCACATGCAGCAGATGGATATGCGCGAGCTTCAGGGAAGGTGGGTGTATGTCTTGCGACATCAGGGCCTGGAGCGACTAATTTAGTTACAGGAATTGCTACAGCTTATATGGATTCTGTCCCCCTTGTTGCAATTACCGGGAATGTTCCTTTAAATCTTCTTGGTAAGGACAGTTTCCAGGAAGTCGATATTTTTGGCGTTACTATGCCTATTACAAAGCATAACTTTATTGTAAAGGATGTAAATGACCTGGCTGATATTGTAAGGAAAGCCTTTAAAATAGCCAAGGAAGGCAGACCGGGACCTGTGCTTATAGATATTCCCAAGGATATTACTGCAATGAAAGCTGACTATTCCAATAAAGAAGTTGAAGCTAATAATAAATTTGCTAATAAAATATGTGAAAAAACTATAAATCGAGTAGCAAAGGTAATGAATGAAAGCGAGAGACCTCTTATTTATGCTGGTGGTGGCGTATCTATTTCTGATGCGGACCAGGAGCTTTGTGAGATGGCAGAAAAGCTTCATGCTCCGGTTACTTTAAGCCTGATGGGGATGGGCGCATTTCCGGCAGATCATGAGTTGTTTACCGGCATGATAGGTATGCATGGAACAAAAACATCTAATCTTGCTGTTACGGAGTGTGATTTGTTAATAGCTATTGGTGCTAGGTTCAGTGACAGAGTTATCAGCAAGATTGAGCGTTTTGCTCCAAATGCTAAAATTGTACATATCGATATAGATGAAGCCGAAATTGACAAGAATATATTTACCGAATGTCATATTGTTGGTGATGTAAAAGAAGTACTTAAAGTATTGAACACCAGAATTGTTGAAAAGGACAGAAGTCAATGGCTTCAATATATCAACGAATTGAAGGAAAAGTATAAGCTAGGGTACGATTCTGATGATTTAACACCCCAATATGTTCTAAATAAGATTTATGAAGTAAGCGAAGGAGATGCAATAATCGCAACTGAGGTGGGACAGCATCAAATTTGGACGGCTCAGTACTATAAATTTACCCGCCCTCATACGTTGATTTCATCTGGTGGATTAGGAACTATGGGATTTGGCCTTGGTGCATCAATAGGAGCTCAAATTGCCAAGCCTGAAAAGAGAGTTTTTAATATTGCAGGAGACGGAAGTTTCAGAATGAATCTCAATGAGCTTGCAACAGCTGTCGAGTACAATCTTCCGATTATTGTTGTTATTATGAATAACCATGCCCTTGGTATGGTTCGTCAATGGCAGAATATGTTCTACGATAAAAGATTCTCACAAACAAACCTTGACAGAAAAACAGATTTTGTTAAACTGGCTGAAGCTTTCGGTGCGTATGGATTTAACCTTACAAAGAAAGAGGATACAGAGGAGATACTAAAAAAGGCATTAGCACTAAATCGCCCTGTTGTTATTAATTGTGAGATTGATAAAGATCTGAAGGTATGGCCTATGGTGCCACCGGGAGCTGCACTGGAGGAAGTAATTGTAGGCGAAGATGATGTTGTAACTAATTAATCCAAGATAGTCCAGCATTAAGGTACAGATACTTTTTGTTTACAGTAGAGTGAGTCAAAATATTGTGTTAAAGGGGTTAGAGGTTTGAAGTTTATGCTTCATATTTCTAACCCTCTGTTTATCTTGACAATAGACTGAAAGCAACTTACCATATATATGATTATTAACTTTAGTCGTTTTACTACATGGCATAAAAGAATATTAGTTATTGTGTTCTGATTATGCTTTTTGCTTTTTTGGAGGTTGTATGGGAAGACTATTTGGAACTGATGGTGTTAGAGGAGTAGCAAATACTGAGCTTACATGTGAATTGGCCTATAAGCTTGGCAGAGCTGGGGCCTATGTACTTAGTGGGGAGAACCATCATAAACCTAAAATACTGGTAGGCAAGGATACGCGTAAATCTGGAGATATGCTTGAAAAATCACTGGTTGCCGGAATTTGTTCTTCAGGGGCAGATGCAGTTATTGCCGGCTTTATTCCTACTCCGGCAGTTGCTTACCTTGTTCGCAAATATGGTTTTGACGCTGGTGTTGTAATATCTGCTTCACATAACCCAGCTGAATTCAATGGTATTAAATTCTTTGATTCTCAAGGATTTAAGCTTCCCGACGAGATTGAAGAACGGATCGAAGCAATAATTCTTGATAATTCTGAAGAAATCCCCAGTCCTATAGGTAAGGATATCGGAGTCTGTTCAACTCTTGATACTGCCTCTAGGGATTATATGGATTTTGCAAAAAGCACCATCAACTGCAGCCTTGAGGGGCTACGGGTTGCTGTTGACTGTGGAAATGGAGCATCCTATATAGTTGCACCTGAAGCAATTAGTAGCTTGGGAGCAGGAGTTTTTACTATATGTGATAAGCCCGATGGTTTGAACATTAATCATAATTGTGGATCTACTCATATGGAGAATTTAATTAAGCATACTGTAGATAACAAATGTCATATAGGATTGGCATTTGATGGTGATGCAGACAGGGTTCTGGCTGTTGATGAGAATGGTGAGCTGGTAGATGGCGATAAATTAATGGCAATAATCGGTCTTAGCATGAAGAACAAGGGCATATTAAAGGGTAATACCATAGTTGCTACTGTTATGAGTAATTTAGGATTTGATGTGATGGCTAGAGAAAATGGCCTAAATATTGTAAAAACTGGTGTAGGAGACAGGTATGTTCTTGAAAAGATGCTTGAAGAGGATTATGTATTAGGTGGCGAGCAATCGGGGCATATAATACTCAGAAGCTTTAATTCAACCGGGGATGGCCTTGTTACTGCGCTGCAATTGTTACAGGTAATAAAAGAATCAGGTAAGAATCTTTCTGATCTGGCCTCTGTTATGACGGTCTTTCCTCAGGTGCTAAGAAATGCCCGTGTAAGTAATGATAATAAAAATAAGTACATGGAGGACCCGATAATTGCTGAAAAATGTCGTGAGCTTGAAGAGACCTTCCATGGAGAAGGAAGGGTGCTTATCAGGCCATCAGGAACAGAACCTCTTGTCCGTGTTATGATTGAAGGCCGTGACCAGGAATATATAACAAATAAAGCTATTGAACTTGTAAATATTATTGAGGAACGCTTAAAATAGAAATTCTATATGTTTCTATAATTAGCTTTATGTTAGAC
>JAAYTU010000070.1 GCA_012523705.1 Clostridiaceae bacterium | reverse complement strand
TCATTTAACAGCAGCTCCTCGTAGAGCTTTTCTCCAGGCCTTACACCGCAGAATTTAATATCAATGTCTTCGTAAGGTTCAAAGCCTGATAATCTTATCATATTCTCGGCTAATTCAAGTATTCTTACTGGTTGGCCCATATCCAGGATGAATATTTCGCCACCCTTTGCAGAGGCACCTGCCTGTATGACCAGCTGGGCAGCTTCAGGTATTGTCATGAAAAACCTTGTCATCTCAGGATGGGTAACTGTAACAGGGCCACCCTCTTCTATCTGATGCTTAAATATTGGAATAACGCTGCCATTACTTCCTAATACATTTCCAAATCTAACTGCTACAAACTCTGTCTTGCTCTTTGTGTTAATTGCCTGCACTATAAGCTCTGCTATTCTCTTGGTCGCACCCATGACATTGGCCGGGTTAACAGCCTTATCAGTGGATATTAACACAAACCTCTCCACTCCAGCCTTGTCTGCTGCGTGAGAAACATTCCATGTGCCAAACACATTATTCTTTATGGCCTCTTCAGGATGTAGCTCCATTAAAGGCACATGTTTATGGGCAGCTGCGTGGAAAATAATATTGGGCTTTATTTTTTGGAACAAAGCATTAATATGCTTCTCTTCTCTTATGTTAGCTATGACCGGATTAAACTCAATATCTGAATGCTTCTCCCTTAATTCAAGAAGCAAATCATGAAGACTGTTCTCATAATTGTCAAGAAGATATAGCTTTTGGGGCTTGAATACTGCTAGCTGCCTGCAAAGCTCTGAGCCAATGGAGCCTCCCGCTCCGGTAACCAATACTCTTTTGCAGGTAATGAATTTTTCGATTTCAGATGTATCTAGATTCACAGGATCCCTGCCAAGAAGGTCTTCGATTTCAATATCTCTTACCTTCTGCATTACTACAGATTCATCAATCATTTGTGATACAGAAGGAAGGATTTTAACCTTGCATCCTGTCTTTGATGCCTGGGAATAAATCTGATTAATCTTTGTGGCCTTTGCATGGGGTATGGCAATTATTATTTCATCAATTTGCTCTTCCCGCACAATTTCCTCAATAGAATACTTGTTTTCATCAAGAACCTTAATACCATTTATTTTATATCCTATCTTATATGGATCCGTTTCTACAAATGCTACAGGCTTAGAGCATAGTTTCGGCCTTTTTATCATCTCCTTTGCTATTGCAGCCCCGGCATTTCCTGCCCCAAAGATAAGGACTCTTTTAACCTCGGACATATTGATTTTAACGCCACGCACTATTCTTCGATATACTCTGTATAGTAATCGCAATCCGCCCACAGCGAAAACATCAATCATAAATGTAATGGCAAAAATCGATCTCGGGGCATACAACGCACCTGTAAAATGATATTGAATAATCAATAGAAGACTTAGTACGAAGTTTGATATACCTGATCCTAAAACAACATTAACGACCTCATATGCACCAGCATATAGCCATAAACTCTTATATAACTTAAAAATTGCGAAAATTACAATCTTAAATACTACTGCAGCCAAAAAGAAGCCAATATTTATGGGTGGAGCTTTAGAAAGTGTAAAATCAAAATCAAAGCGTAGTATGTATGCTAAATATATGGATAGAAAAAGACAGAAAAAGTCTATAACCATAAATATTATACTTCGAAATATATATTTAGCTTGTTTTGATTTTCCAACTATCATATGTAACACCTTTTATTCATTAATTACTTTAGTACAAGCTTATACTGAAGCATTC
>JAAYTU010000069.1 GCA_012523705.1 Clostridiaceae bacterium | reverse complement strand
TAGAAATATAAATGACGGGTTATGATTATGATAGTATAACCTGAACCGTATATTGAAGTATACATAATAAGGAGATGATTTATAGAAATGGTGAAATGTTCAATATGTAAGGAGAATGTTGCGGTTATCTTTGTTAATCGTTTTATAGATGGGAAAAGTGTACCCTTGGCTCTCTGTATGGCCTGTGCCCAAAAGCAGGGAATGGCACCTTTACAACAAATGTTAAGCCAATCAGGTATTACACAGGAGGACATGGAGAACTTGAATAGTCAGATGAGTGAGGTTCTTGGAGATGTAAATATGGATGAGTTAATCCAAAGCATTCCCGAGTCATCTGATAATGTGGATGGAGAAAATGCATTAAATGACGATGCAAACTCCATGCTCAAGTTTTTGAATAATGCTTTTTCCAGCTTTGGCCCGAAAACCTCAGGGCTTGACGCAAAGGCTGAAAATAGCGATAACCATCAACATAAACAGGTAAAGAACGAGCCAAAGCGTCCTTTAAAAACAAGAAAAAACCTTAATACTTATGGTACTAATCTTAATGAAAAGGCCACGGAAGGAGAGATAGACTGTGTTATAGGACGGGATAAGGAAATTAAGCGCGTAATTCAGATATTGAATCGCAGAACCAAGAATAATCCGATTCTTCTGGGGGAACCAGGAGTTGGTAAAACAGCTATTGCTGAGGGACTGGCACTTCGTATAGTGGAAAAACAGGTACCGGTTAAGTTGTTGAATAAAGAAATATATCTTCTGGATCTGGCTGCAATTGTGGCAGGAACACAGTTCAGAGGTCAGTTTGAAGCCAGAATGAAGGCCGTAATTGATGAGGCAAAGGCACATAAAAACATCATTCTTGTTATAGACGAGGTTCATAATATCGTTGGAGCAGGGGAGGCCGAAGGTGGCGCCATGAATGCTGCTAACATACTTAAACCTGCCCTTGCCCGTGGTGATGTCCAGATAATTGGGGCCACCACACTTGAGGACTACCGTAAGCACATAGAGAAGGACTCTGCTCTGGAAAGAAGATTCCAGCCCGTTATAATCAATGAGCCTTCGGTGGAGGAAAGCATAGAAATATTAATGGGTATAAGGAAGTATTACGAAAACTACCATCAGGTCAGATATCCTGATGATGTTATTGTGGATGCCGTCAGGATGTCATCCCGTTATATCCAGGACAGATTTCTTCCCGATAAGGCCATTGACGTTATTGATGAGGCAGGCTCAAGAGTCAATCTTAATAATACCGGGGCATCTGAGCTGCAAATGTTAAAGGCAAATCTTAATAAGATTCAGGAGCTTAAAGAGAATGCTGCTGTGGCAGACGATTATGAGAAGGCCGCAGATTATAAGGTTGAGGAATGCAAAATACTCAATCACATTAAAGCCCTTGAAGAAAAGATGGGAACTTTGGATGTTACAACTGAGGATATTGCAGAAGTGGTGGAAAGCTGGACCGGAATTCCAGTGCAGCGGGTAACCGAGACAGAGGCAAGTAAACTGCTGAAGATTGAGGAGCGCCTCCATAAGAGAGTGGTTGGCCAGGAAAAAGGCGTATCTGCTTTAGCCAGGGCAATCAGAAGGACCCGTTCAAACCTTAACAAGAAAAAGAGACCTTCAAGCTTTATTTTCGTAGGTCCTACAGGAGTTGGGAAAACCGAGCTTGCAAAGGTGCTTGCATACGAGCTTTTCGGCAGCGATGATGCTATGATAAGACTCGATATGTCCGAGTATATGGAAAAGCATACTGTTTCAAAGCTTATAGGAGCGCCTCCGGGGTATATCGGATTTGACCAGGGTGGTCAGCTGACTGAAAAGGTCAGAAGAAAGCCCTATTCAGTTATATTGCTTGATGAGATTGAAAAGGCCCATCCCGATGTATTCAACATGCTACTTCAGATCATGGAAGACGGTCGCTTGACTGACAATACAGGAAGAACTGTAGGCTTTGAAAACACAATACTGATAATGACATCGAATGCCGGAACATCCCTCAAGGCTCATGGTATAGGATTTAATAAGGAAGGTTACGAAGCTCTTGAGAAAAAGGTAAATGATGCAATGAAGGAAATATTCAGACCTGAATTTTTAAACCGTGTCGATGAAATAATAGTGTTTGAAGAGCTTACAAAGAGCCATCTCTCACAAATTCTTGATATTATGCTTAAGCAGGTTATTGAGAATATCGCGGTACAGGGTATGAGTTTATCCTTTGATGATAAGGCTAAGGACTTCCTGATAGAGAAAGGTTATGACCCGAAATTCGGGGCAAGGCCTCTTAGAAAGACTATACAAAGGCATGTCGAGGATGAGCTTTCCGAGCTTTATCTGTCAGGAAAAATTAAAACGGGAAGCACTATTCGTGTTACTTCCGAGGAGGGCAAGATAAACATGATAGTTGTGGATATCCCGGCTTTGGAGGCAGCAAAAAGACTTCCGTAATAATTTTTAAAAATTAACTTCAATATACAAAGCAATTAAATAGAATAAAAACCCCGCACTCATGAAAACATATAGAGTATATATATCATGATGCGGGGTGTTTTTATGGAAAAAATTATTAGTTTAAATAAGGTAAGAAGAAAAAAATCACCGGTCCGAACGATTCTGATCATCATTTTAATTATAGTCTCAGCTATAGCTGTGGGGGTATACTTCTTTTTTAATCCAAATCGTTATAAAGAGCGGTCGCAAGGCACATATGTGTTAAATAAGCGCATTCTTGACGAACGAGGTTATAATCTTGAAGCTGCGTCGCAAGTCACATATGTATTAGATACTCAGCTTAACTGGGCTGATGCAACTATCATAAATGGAGGGGCAAGAAATTGAAAAAGAAGATTACTAAGCATGAGTATCAGGCCATGGTCGAGGAAAAAGCACCTGGATCTCATATTCTTAAGGACTTACTTTTCGCCTTTATTACTGGTGGTGTAATTTGCTCGGTGGGCCAAATAGTAATGCTGATATTTGAAGGCTTTGGCGCAGATATGCAAACTCGGGCTTCGGCAACAAGCATAGTAATGATATTTCTGGGCGCCTTTCTTACGGGAATCAATGTATACGATGATATTGCAAAATTCGGCGGAGCAGGGGCATCAATACCTATAACAGGCTTTTCAAATTCTATTGTCTCACCTGCTATGGAGTATAAAAAGGAAGGCTATGTAATGGGAGTGGGGGCTAAGATGTTCCTTATTGCTGGGCCGGTTCTGGTCTATGGAATTTTTTCCTCTGTGGTGGCAGGACTTGTTTATTTTATATGGAAGCAGGTGATGTAGTTGGCGAAGCTACTGGGGAATCAGACTGTATTACTTGATAAGCAGCCTATTATCTTAAGCGGAGCTGCGATTGTAGGGAAAAAAGAGGGAGACGGCCCTCTGGCAAAGTATTTCGATGATATTGTGGATGATGAATATGCAGGGGAAAAAACCTTTGAGGCGGCTGAATCACGCATCTTAAGAGATGCATTTATAAAGCTTTTAGAAAAGAGCGGAAAGGCATCAACTGATATTAATTTGATACTTTCGGGGGACCTTCTGAACCAGTGTACTGCCGCAAGCTATGCCTTCAGGGATGTTGACATTCCCTATCTGGGCCTATACGGAGCATGCTCCACAATGAGCGAGTCCATGACCATAGCATCTATGCTGATTGACGGCGGCTCGATTGATTATGCTGTCTGTGCAGCCTCAAGTCATTTTTGCTCTGCAGAAAGACAATACAGATTTCCACTCGAATATGGTTCTCAAAGAACTCCGACTGCCCAATGGACTGTAACAGGTGCAGGAGCTGTACTATTAGGCAAGAAGGGGCAGGGACCGAGAATTACAAGTGTTACCCCGGGCAAAATAATAGACGAGGGAATCAAGGATTCAAACAATATGGGGGCGGCCATGTCCCCTGCTGCATGTGATACTATTTTGAATCATCTTAATGATACAGGAAGAACTGTTGATGATATGGATATCATCTTGACAGGTGACCTTGGAAGCTTTGGAACCACCATGCTCAGAGAGCTCCTTATAAAAAACGGTATTGATCCAAAGAATAAGCTCAGTGACTGCGGCACACTTATTTTTAATTTGGAAAAGCAGGGGGTTGTCTGTGGGGGAAGTGGCTGCGGATGCAGTGCATCTGTCTTTTCAACATATATATTGGATCAATTCAGTAAAGGAATTTTGAACAGAGTTCTCTTCGTGGCTACAGGTGCGTTACTGAGCCCCACCAGAATCCAGCAGGGAGAAACAATCCCAAGCATAGCCCATGCAGTGCTTGTGGAAGCATGAGGGAGACTTAAGAGGAAGTTGTTGGGCAAGAGAAAGCAATCCTCATGCAGTGCTTGAGGAAGCAAGAGTGTAATTGTCTGAACTGTATCAAATGAAAGCAGAGACGGAGGTAAGGCAATGGTTTCAATATTGAAGGCATTTTTATTAGGTGGTTGTATATGTGTTATAGGACAGCTTCTTGTTGATCTTACCAAGATTACTCCGGCCAGGATCATGGTTATATTCGTAGTCACAGGTGTTGTTTTGGGCCTCTTTAACCTGTACCAGCCCCTTATAGATTGGGGAGGAGCGGGGGCTACGGTTCCTCTGACCGGATTTGGGAATACCCTGGCAAAAGGGGTAATAAAGGAAGTGGATGAGTCAGGGCTCCTAGGCGTTTTTATCGGTGGAGTAAAGGCCGGAGCGGCAGGAATTACAGCTGCTATAACATTTGGTTATATTATGGCCATAATTTCTAAACCAAAGATTAAATCATAGCGTCTAATGTGGTATAATAACTCTTGTTAAATCTTAAAAAGAATTATTCGTACCATTTGTGAAGGAGAAAGACACTAATGAAAAGAAAATCCAGGAAAAAGAGAAGGAATAACAACTTTCTGATAATAGTAGCACTTTTATTAACCATAGCCATTGTACTGGTGTTATTTGAAATAATCCAAAAAATGAACGGTAATACACCGCCTGAGACTGTCAGCCCTTCTCAGACTACTACAGCAGAGCCTGATCCCACATTGGAGCCTACACCAGAGGCGACTCCCACACCAACGCCGGAACCGACTCCAACCCCGGAACCTACACCAACTCCGGTTCCAGAGCCAACTCCAATAAACGGGATTACTCCTTATCCGGAGATAGATTATGACAGCCGCAGCACCCGCACCCTTGACAGGCCTGTTAAAGCCTTATATTTAAACGCTAGATCGGTCAAAACCAATCTTGACCACTATATTGAGTTGGCAAATAGTACAGAAATAAATGCCTTTGTAATAGATATAAAAAACGATGCCGGACAGATTATGTACGATTCTGATATAGATGTCATTAATGCAGCCGGTGCAGATACCGACTTCGATATAAGAGCTGTAACCAAAAAGCTTCATGATAATAATATTATAGTTATTGCCCGTATGGTTGCATTTAAAGACTCGACTATGACAAAGTATAATCCTGATCTAGCTATAAAAACAGCAGACGGTAAGGTATGGAATCAGGGCACCATGTGGCTCGATCCAACCAAGAAAGCTTCATGGGATTATCTTTTGAGCATAGCTCAAGAGGCAGTAAATTTCGGGTTCGACGAGATTCAATTTGACTATATCCGTTTCCCTGAAACAAGCCTGTATACTTACAAAATGGATTTTGTTGAAGGACAGACCAGATCAGGAGCCATAGAAAACTTTATCCGTTATATGAGAATTAATCTTCCTGCTGACACCATTTTATCTGCCGATATATTTGGTATGCCTATGATAGCAACGAAGGACTATGGCGAAATAGGGCAAACCCTTGAAACTATAGGGTACAGCCTGGACTATATCTGTCCAATGATTTATCCATCCCACTTTGCCAATGCTGCTCCAAAAGGATCTGGATCAATGGCAAACGGTGTAGGTCAGACTATTAATGGAATTAAATTTACTCATCCTGACCTCAAACCCTATGAGATTGTATATAATACCCTTCTAGTAGGGAAAAACCGCATAGATAAACAGGAAGGCTATAACCTTAATGTTAGAGCCTATATCCAGGGCTTTACCCTAACAGGCCTGCCCAAGGGCTATGGTAAAACTTACGGAGTAGAGGAATACAGGGCTCAGATTAAGGCTATTAATGATGCAGGCTATGACGAATGGATATTCTGGAATGCTCCTAACGATTATGTGGAGGATGCTTTCCTGCCAGAGTAAACAACACAAGGGGACGGTTCTTCTGTGTCAACAGACAATAGCAAGCAAACCCAAGCACAAGGGAACGCAACACAAGGGGACGGTTCTGTTGACACACACAACACAACACAAGGGGACGGTTCCTCTGTGATATTGTTTTTATAGGAATTGGTGAAGAAATGAAGGATACTGTAATACTAGGGATAGAATCAAGCTGTGATGAGACAGCTGCATCAGTTGTTGTAAATGGCCGAAGGGTATTATCAAATGTTATTGCATCTCAGGTGGACCTGCATGCCGAATATGGCGGAGTGGTGCCTGAAATTGCATCCAGAAAACATGTTGAGCTTATTCTGCCTGTCATAGACTCGGCTTTGAAGGAAGCAAATGTTTCCCTTGAGGATATTGACGGCATAGCTGTGACCTATGGTCCGGGCCTTGTGGGGGCACTTCTGATAGGTGTTACAGCAGCTAAAGCTATAGCAGCTGCCACAGACAAGCCATTAATAAAAATTCATCACATCGAAGGGCATATTGCAGCTAATTATATTGATCATCCTGATCTTGAGCCGCCCTATGTTTGCCTTGTGGTTTCAGGGGGCCATAGCCATATCGTGTATGTTAAGGACTATCTTGAATTTGAGATTCTTGGGATGACACGGGATGATGCCGCCGGCGAGGCCTTTGATAAGATCTCACGGGTATTAGGCTTAGGCTATCCGGGTGGACCCGCTATTGATAAGCAGGCTAAATTAGGAAATCCTGATGCCATTCACTTCCCGAGGGTTAACTTTCAGGATACATATGATTTTTCTTTTTCAGGCCTGAAAACTGCGGTAATAAACTATGTTCACCAAGCAAACCAAAGGGGCGAGGAGCTCAACATTCCCGATGTTTGCGCATCATTTCAGCAGGCCGTAGTCGATGTGTTGGTTGATCATACTCTAAAAGCCGCAAAGGAAACCGGAGTCAAGACCATATGTCTTGCTGGCGGAGTTGCAGCTAATTCACACTTAAGGGCTACTATGGAAAAGAGATCAAAGGATTCGGGATTTACAGTTCTTTATCCTACCTTGGTCATGTGCACTGATAACGCTGCAATGATAGCATCTGCAGGATATTACTCATATATAAAAGATGAATTTACAGATCTTACACTAAACGCAGTTCCTTCTCTTCGTATAGGAGAGGGGCACCAGCCGGAAAGACCTAAAAATCTGTAATGTTGTTCTTTCTATTTCGTGTAGGATAGGGGAGCGATATTATATGACAAGTTCTGATTTATCCGGACTTGGGGAATAGTAATATAAGGCGGAGTATATATCATATTATTGTGATAAATACTCCGCTTTTTGTGTGTGCTTATTTATAGACGTTGATGGGAATTATAGGAAATTTAACATAGCCTGTCAACCCTTTATCCTGTGGATTTTATTATCCACATGGGCATTTTTCCTGTGGAAATAATCATAAAACTAGCTTATATTGCCTGCTTAAGATGTGGATAACTCTGTGGAAACTGTGGATAAGGTTGTTAGTTATCCCCCATTGCTTTATACATTTCATAGGAATTCAAAACCTTTTTGACATATTTTTGAGTCTGATCATATGGAGGGATGCCCCCATACTTCTTTACCGCATTCGGCCCGGCATTATATGCTGCCAATGCAAGCTCCAGATTGCCGTCAAATTCTTTAAGCTGATAATACAGGTATGTGCTGCCCCCTAATATATTTTGTTCGATATTATAAGGATCGGTGACACCCAGACCTTCCGCTGTTCCGGGCATGAGCTGCATTAATCCCATTGCGCCGGAGGTAGACAGGGCAAAGGGCTGGAAACCTGATTCTTCTTTAATAACTGCTCTGATGAGTTTAGGGTCAAGCCCATATTGGTTGGCCGAGGCCTCTATTGCCCCATTAATTCTGGGCATCAATTCCTGTATCTGTGTCTGGCTAAGGCGGGTATAGATAGATTCATAAGAGCCTGAAACCAGAGGGAATTTTGTGGTTGAGCTACTTACTGAACTCTTTCCGGAAAGAAGATCTAAGTCTATAACAGGAGCTGCTGTATCAGAATTTAATGCAGCCTCTAACAAAGCAGCATTAGATGCTGTAGCTTCGTTTAAGGCCTTGGCAAAATCAGTCTGATCAGATGGGCCAATATTCATTTTTACAGGTAATCTGCTTTGAATCTCAGCTATTTTTTGCTGCATTAATGCTTTTATATTAGGTATATCCATAGCCCTGCTCCTTTCCTATTGTATATATCGGACATTTCTATTTTTTATTCCAGCCTTAATTTCAAATGAATTTTTAATTGATAATGTATCGTTATAAATATTTTATCACATTGTTCCATGGGAAATTTGGCAACATGAATTAATTAATAAGAATTAGAGAATAATTGAATTAGGACATATTAGGTAGGTGAATTTTATGAGTAATAAAAATAAAGGCAAAGTTTTTGGCAAGGTGGTGCGGCTATTAACGGCGGTATTAGCTCTGATGCTAATTACTTGTATTATATACGGGACTGTTACTCAGGATCAGATTGCTGATAGTGTTGTCAGGCTACATATTGTAGCTAACAGCAATTCAGAAGCAGACCAGGAGGTAAAGCTCAAGATCAGGGATGCTATTTTAGAGCATGTGGCAAAAGAGTATCCTGGCGGAGCTACAAAGGAAGAGGCTGCAAGATTTCTTAAGGACAATTTATCGGAAATTGAAGGAATTGCTTCCTCGGTATTAAGGGAAAATGGTTTGAATGATATGGTATGTGCTAATTATGGTGTGTATCCTTTTCCTACTAAAGAATATGGTAATCTCATGCTGCCTGCCGGGGACTATGAGGCCGTCAGGGTGGAGCTCGGTGAGGCAAAGGGTGAGAACTGGTGGTGCATTATGTTTCCGCCCCTGTGTGTGGCCGATGCCAGCAGCTTGAAACTTGATGAAGAGGTTATGAGCCAATTAAAGGAAGGAATGAGCTACGAAAACTATCGGCTTTTAACCGAAATGTCAGGAGAAAATAACACCAAAATAACAGTGAAATTCCGTATTGTAGAGCTGGTAGAAAACTCAAAGATGCGTTTAGCCGAGCTGTTCAGCAGCCTGTTTTGACCAGCGAATTGAGACAGGGTACGGTTCCGCTTAGTAGAAGTTAGAATGAGACAGAACAAGGAACCGTTCCCTACCTCCCCTGTCTCACATGACCCCATTTATGATATAATTACCTCATAAATTATATAAAGGAATATGCTATTGTGGATATCAGGATTCTTTATGAGGATAATCATTTACTAGTTGTGGTGAAGCCCCCCGATATGCCTGTTCAGGCCGATATCAGCGGGGCTTTGGATTTATTGACATATTTAAAGCAGGACCTGAAGGTTCGGTATAATAAGCCGGGCAATGTGTTTCTTGGGCTTGTTCATAGATTGGACAGGCCTGTCGGCGGAACCATGGTATTTGCTAAGACCTCCAAAGCCGCATCAAGGCTTTCTGAGCAGATTCGAAATCGTGAAATGGGCAAGACATATCTCTGCGTAGTGCAAGGAGTTCCTGAGCCCCTTAAGGGAAGGCTGACCGATTATCTTCTAAAGGATCGCAATAGTAACATCGTCAAAGTAGTTAATCCTGATACAAGAGGAGCCAAAAAGGCTGTGCTAGAGTATGAGGTATTATCTCAGGCTCAAGGGCTAAGCCTGGTAGAAATAAACCTTATCACAGGCAGAAGCCATCAGATTCGGGTTCAGATGTCCCATAACCACACCCCCTTAGTGGGTGATAATAAATATGGGAATAAGCTTAGAGTAGGGGCAGTGCCTTCCACTAATAAGGATAATCAAATAGATAATCGTGGCAGGGGCATTGGTCTTTCCCTATGGTCCCATAAGGTAGAGATAAAGCATCCAACAACAAAGGAGAGGATGCTATTCACATCCTCTCCTCCTGATTCTTTTCCGTGGAATTTATTCAAACAAGTATAAATTCAAGTGTGATTTTAAAGGACACACCAGAACCGTCCACCTGTGCTATGGCAGGATTTTTATTGTAGTATCGTCAATAGTCACAATGCTTGATTTTACCATGGAGCCCTGTGCTACAGCACCTTCTGCAGTATATTCGCCCGGGCTGGCAACTCTTGCATAGTAGACCAAAGGCTTAGGAGGATTATCCTTGTCGTATTTGCCTACCACAAATGTAACCTTTTGTCCTTCGAACTGGCGATACCAGCAGCCAGTCTGATTTCTCAGCCCGTAACCCCATGGATTATCCAGTGGCTTTAGGCCTGCAGGAGCGTAGTCGCTGATCTCATAGGTATTGTCTATGGCAGCCTTATCAAGAGTATAGGTTATTTCTACCTTAACAATGTCGTTAGCCTTGAAGGTTGTTTTTGCTTCTCCTGTTGCAGCATCATAGTATTTTCTGGACAGTGTAATACCAGAGTCATTTTTCACATTCTCGGTAAATGAACCGGTGAATAGTGACAGTACTGACACATCTCCTGTTACCTTGGTAATTCTCAAATCATTAATCTTTGTAGAAGGAACCTTTACTACCTCGCTGCGTCCATCCGAAAGGTCTACAGTGTAGCTCTTTCCGGCGAAGCGGTACTCAAAGGAGGCGTCGGTAGCATCTAAGTTTTCTGCCATCTCAGAAAGATACAGTATCTTTTCTACTCCTACATATTCTGTTTTTGAGAAGTTATTCTCAACATAGTTAAACAATGATTCAGCATCAGGGTTATTTATTCTCGCTGCAAATAGGGCAGCTAATGCGGTTTGCTTGTAGCTTGTATCGGTATCGTTTCTGTTAACCTTTACTCGGATATATGGATCCTTGCGCTCCAGTTCGGGGGCAACCTTCTTATGGTAGATGTCTGTTGCCTTGGCTGTGTCACCAATTGCCTCAAAGCCCATTCCAAGATAGATATAATCCTCTAAAGTGAGGTTTTCTATTTGTGCTGCCCTGTTAAGATCAAGGAGTACAGGTTCGCCAAGCTCTGCCAGTGCAAAGAGTGCCGCCGCCTGGATATCCTTTTCTGCCATAACAGCATCATAGAAATACATCTTCAATGATGAGGTTTCCATAACATCCTTTAATAGTGGTGTTATTAGTGCCGTAAAGGTTATATCGCTTTCAGCATATGGGAGTATGCCATATCCGCCGTCGTGGTTCTTGTATTCATTTGGATCAACATCGATCTGATCAATATAGTATTCATCATTCTTTATCAGATCCTGTAAGAGAATCCTTGCATGGTTGGATACCAGCTTTTGATCCAGACGCTTTCCGTAATCCCATGAAAGTGCATGCAGAGAGTTAAGCAGGCGGGCCTTTCCTATATCGCTGAAGATTAAAGTGGTAAGACCATTTTTGCCGCCGGTTAATGTCATTCCCGGGCTGACAGTATTCATCCAGGACTTCTCAATAGTTCTGTATGATGGATATACAGTTATTGTACGGCTTAGGGCATCCTTCTTGCCCGAGGCACTTTCTGCTGACATAACCAGGGTGAAGGTACCCTCTGTAAGTTTTGGAAGAGGAATATTGACTCTTTCAAAGGATTTAGCATCAGCAGTTTTCCTGAATGCAGGCAATTCCTTAATTGTAAGCTCGAATGATATTTTTTCATCAGCTTCAAGGCCGTCACCATAGGCTGTAAGTCCAACATAAGGTTTATCTCCAACAAGGTAATCAAGGCTGAGAGAATCATTTATAAAGAAGGGCATTGATACCTTTGTGGACTGGATATCAGAGCCTGCATGCAGATCATTGGATATTGCAGCTGCAGCAAGACTGAAAGATGTTATATTGTCAGGAAGCTTAAATGTATACTCGCAAATACCCTCAGAGTCTAAATCGAGAGTCTTGAATAGGGCGGTGTCCTTAAAGTCGGAGCGGACATTTACAGCTCCTCCACCTTCTGCTGAATCGTCTACGCCTGCTGTAGGAGCAGCTGAAGGCATTGGGGCGGGGGCAGCATTGGTTGATTCTGCAGCCGTATCGACGGCCCATCCTTTGTCGCCGCCAAAGTTTCTAGAATAGCGATTGGTGCTCGATTCAATGATTCCGCTTCCAATCCATCTGTAGAGCTCATTCAGGGTATCGATATATTGTCCCGAAAGCTTTAAGAGAGCTTCATCTACCATGGAAACATTAACCTTGCCTGAAACAGGCTGACCATTTATATCAGTAGCCTTAATCTTTATTGTCATATTCTCTCCTGGCCTGTAGGAGTCCTTATCAGTTGTAATATCAAGGTTAATATTCTTTTGCTCAAAATCATAGATGATTGTTGCTGAAGTTGAGATATAGCCCTTTCCGGTAAATACTATGCCGTTAATGTAGTAGTTGGGGGCATAACCCTCAGGGAATGCCATGCTATGCTTTGGCTGATTATTTACCTGATAATTCTGTATTCCGTTTCTGGCCTCTACAAACAGGGTTGTCATGTTCTTTAATTCTTCCTCATCATTTTTGTAGACCTGAACATTAACGGTTTCGCCTTCTTTGTAGGATTCCTTGTCTGCCTTCAGCGTGTAGTAGTCATAGCCACTGCGATAGTAAGGCTCTACATTTCCTGATGATAAATATACATCGTGTTTATAGGGGCGATTATTACCATCCTCGGTGCTGACATTGGCTATATAGTAGCCCTCATCCTTCGGATCAATATTGTAACTGTATTGGACTGTTCCATCCTCTGAAGTAGTTAATACAGCAGTATCTACAGTGGTTTTCTTCTCGTTGTAGGTATACAGCTTTCTTACTACCTTGTTTATTGCATCATACTCTTCTCCTGTCTCAACCTTCTCCCATATGATATGAACAAGTTTTAGGTTAAGCTTCTTGCCCGAAACAGGAGCACCAACATAATCGTCATTACCGGAATCCTCATCGTTTAAGGTGGTTAAATCAACATTATTTACTGTAAAGTCTACAATGGCCTTACCATCCTTATTTTCAGTTTTGGACGATATTGTAATATCGTTTGCAAAGGTATAATAAGTGTAATTTTCGTGGATCTCACCTGTCTCAGGGAATTCTGCACTTACATTTATGTTTGAATAGGTTTGGCCTTGCATGTTTGTTTGATATTTGGGAGTATGCTTAATTGTTAATATACCATCCTTGTCTGTCACTCCCGTGCCCTGTACATTACCTGAATAATCATAAATATAGTATCTCAAAGGAACATTGGAAACGGGAGTTCCATCAAAGAAGCTTGCCTTAATGGTGAAGGTGATTTCCTCATCAACAAAAACTGCATTCTTGTCAGATGTTATTTCAAGCTTGTATTGAGGCTTGATATAGTTTTCTACATTAAGGTAGGAGTTAGATATAATCTCATCGCCATCCTTAATTGTTATACTGTATGAGCCAGGCTCAAGATCAGGAAGATCTATGGATCCTTGGTAGAATCCGTCCTGGGTCTTAAGGGTTAAGGTTTCAAGGGCGTTGGAAAGGGACGGGAAAAAGTATCCTATAACGGCTGAGCGCATAGGGAAGTAATAACCGCCTCTTGCAACCTCAACAGTGACTTTGTCAGGTGATGTGCCATCAATACGGCTCTTTACATAACCCCAGAATTCCACGGTATCATCGGGCTTATAAAGGGAGCGGTCTGTCTGAACATACTGCCAGTTAAGACCGGTATTATTTCTGTTGTAATAGCCGTTTTTATAGCCATTGTTGATAAGGCTTACCTTTCCGTCGGTGGTTGTAACTCTGTATAGCTCAAGTGCATAGGAATCGTCGTCCTCCTCAACCTGGGAAGGAATCCTTGCAAGGCCTGAACCGTCAGTGTTGTAGCCTTTTCCAAGCTCATAGTCAAAGATCTCGGCCGCCTTAACGGGAGCCTTTGTCTTAAGATCGTTCAGCCAGAAAAGTGTGGAGCCTTCGTCCGCTATTGAATAGGCGGCGATATCTGTTATCTGCATAAAGGCCTGGCTCATAAGATCATTGCTGGTAAGTTCAATCAAATAATAACCATGATCCATTTTATCAGGGAATGTCATATATTTTTGCTGATAATTCGAAAGATCAAAGGTTTGTTTAAATTCTAAAACTTTATTAAGCTTAGAGGAATCTATAAGATTTTTAGAAGAGGCATAAGAAGCCCAATAGGGAGCCTCCTCCTTTTTATTTATTGCTTTAATAAAGTCATCGAGAGTATTGAATCTGTAAAGCTTCAGATTCACATCGGCAGAATTCAAGCCTTCTCTCATGTGTAAATAGAAAGGAATGACCGGTGTTTCGGTTGTTCCAAATTCAATCCAACTGCCGCCAATCTGTAGACTTCCTTTATAAGGATCGGCGGTGTTGCTTGGATCAGCAGAGGTTTCAAAGGAAAAGCTGTAATCATTGGCCAGTTCAACGGCACCACCAGCAGCTTTTAAACCTTTTTGAACTGTAACTGTATAAATTGTCCCGGCCTTGAGCTCCTTTGGAATGAATACAGTAGTATATCCATTGGTTTCAAAACGGCCTTTCACATTAGGGGTGATTTCAAAATGCTTTGCAATGTTTTCAACATCCGGATAGGAAAAATAAAGTTCGATACCGGTGTCAACAGGTACATAGGAGGACATATCTGCCGGAAGACTTCCCAAAACAGTAAAATCCCTTTTGGTTTGGAATGCAAAGGTTACAGTATCTCCAATAGGGGTTTTTACATCAATGAAGTAGATTCTGTTCTGGACTAAGGGCTCCACTGGTTTTACCATGAAGCTGTTGCCGCTTTCGCCTTCATTATCTGATAAATTGCTGATTGTAAACAATTCACCACTTCTGAATGCAACATTAGCTTTTAAGTAGTCGAGGGCAAAATCTGATTCGGTGTTCAGGATAAAGCCGCTGTCAAGCAGGACTCCTGCTGCATCCTCCTTTTCCGGAACAATAGAAATTCCGCTTTTAAAGGTATTTGCAGATGCCATTGTTGCAGATTCAAATGGATTTACGAACCATAGAACTGATACAAACATAACTAGCATCAGTATTACCGCTATAAGCTTTTTGATCATAATATTACCTCCAATGATATAGGTCTGGGGCCAACCATGGCCTTCGATAGATTAGACGAGATATATTAATAAAGGTTTACTATTTTCAACTTTTTACAGAAAATATTTTACATACAAGCTTTGAATAAAGTTTTTCAAATACTATAAAGGGTATTAATATAAGTATACCAACAGACATTTTGAGAATCAAAGCCTTAGAGAAGGGTATCATATTTAAAGGCTTAAGAAGAAGGGAAGACTCTTATGAAGATTAACAGCAATAATAAATTGAAGCAAATCTATCTGGCTGGAGGTTGCTTCTGGGGAACCGAAAAATACCTTTTCTTGGTAGACGGAATAGTAGAAACTGAGGTAGGCTATGCAAACGGGAATACCGAAAACCCCACCTATGAGGATGTGTGCTATAAGGACACGGGCCATGCCGAAACAGTAAAGGTTCTCTATGACCCGGCCAAAATAACTCTGGAGTATATATTGAAGCTCTACTATGATGTAATAGACCCCACAGCTGTAAACCGGCAGGGCTTTGATATTGGCACCCAGTACCGTACAGGGATATATTATGTTGATATTAACGACAAAAACATAATTTTGGATTCTATCAAGGAGCTTCAAAAAAGCTATAAAGACCCTATAGCCATTGAAGTAAAGCCGTTGGGAAACTATTATGTTGCAGAAGAATACCATCAAAAGTATTTAGATAAAAACCCGAATGGCTATTGCCATATCGGAAGGGATAAGTTCGAAAAGGCACGTTTGGCGAGGGATGATAGGAAGGAAGCATAAAAACTACTGTAGAAGCGGAGGAAAATGTAATGGAAAATAAGGATAAATTAAATAAATATGTATTAAAATCAAAGGCTGAGTTAAAGGAATTACTTACTGATATGCAGTATGAAGTAACCCAAAACAACGGGACTGAGCCGCCTTTCAAAAACGAATATCATGATAAATTTGAAGAGGGAATATATGTGGATATTACAACAGGCCAGCCCTTGTTTTTATCCACTGACAAATTTGATGCAGGCTGTGGCTGGCCCAGCTTCTCAAAGCCTATCACCCCTGACTTGATTAAGGAGCTCCTCGATACCAGCTACGGCAGGATAAGAACCGAGGTAAGAAGCAAGCATGGCGATGCCCATTTAGGCCATGTATTCAATGACGGGCCTATAGAAACAGGTGGCTTAAGGTATTGCATCAATAGTGCCTCCCTCAGGTTTATCCCCAAGGATGAGATGGAGAAAGAGGGGTATGGGGAGTATATTGGGTTGTTGGAGAATGATGGGGAGGAATGATGACTCAGCCCAAAAGCACATTTGGTGCCCCTTCTTTGAAGGGGCTTTTTTTATAGAGCTAACAGAACCCATCGGAGTATTCTTCTACAACATATATAATTCAATCATCTTCCGGATTCTGTACTTTATACCCTTTGCAATCCTAAAAACCATATCCCTCATTATTGAGTGGTACTACGAAACCTTTATGATTAACGAAAAC
>JAAYTU010000011.1 GCA_012523705.1 Clostridiaceae bacterium | reverse complement strand
ATATAATTATTTAATTCATTTATAACATTCGTTTATGATAGAATTGTGTGGTAAAATATAAAAATAGTAATAATTATGAGGGTGGTTGTTTTGCATCATGTATTCATTGTAAATCCTGTTGCGGGCAAAGGTCGAGCATTGCATATGGTCGATGCCATTAAGGCGCGCTTTAATCGTTTTTCGCAAACCTATGAAATACTGACAACCAAGGCCCCTCAGCATGCTAAAGAATTAGCTTTGCAGGCGATCGCCCAAGCTAAAGAAAAAAAAGAATCCTTAAGGGTATATCCTGTTGGCGGTGACGGTACCTTAAACGAAATCATAAATGCCGCCATTGGAACTGATGTGGAGTTGGGTATTATCCCCTGCGGCACTGGCAATGATTCTTCTCGCACTCTTTACCCGGTAACTGACCCTTATAAGCTTCTTTCAGTATTGCCTATCTCCTCTTCATCTGACTTTGATATAGGGAAGGCTAATGACAGATATTTTCTAAACATAGCCTCAGTAGGATTTGATGCTGATGTGGTAATGCAAAGCCGCCGTTATAAATCCCTTATGTCAGGCTCAATGGCCTATCTTATTGGTGCTCTGTCTGCCCTTCTAAAGCAAAAAAAATACAGATTCAGAATCACAATCGATGATAAGCCAAGCATTGAAAAGGATTTCTTATTGTGTATATCTGCTAACGGATCCTATTATGGAGGTGGCTTTAAAGCTGCTCCTGATGCTGATATGAATGATGGGCTCTTAGATTATTATCTGGTGGATCACCTTTCTATCCCTAAAATACTCAGATTTATGCCAATGTTTAGAAAGGGAAACCATACCACTCTGGATGCTGTGAAGTTTATCAGAGGGAAAAAAGCATTGATTGAAAGCGATGAACCCTTCCCTGTGAATATTGACGGTGAGATAAGTTCTGCGAAATCTATTTCATTCGAGCTCAGCTCAAAATCTATAAAGATTATAGTTCCTTAGGAAGCAAAAGAGCATTTTCTTTATCATTTAACAGATAAAAACCCGTGGGATTCTCCGGGTTTTTTTTGTTATACACTAACAATTTGCCATCTATACCTGATAACACTCCCCCTGCTTCTGACACTATGATCTCCATAGCCGCAGTGTCCCACTCCATAGTTCTGCCATACCGATAATAGGCCTCTACCTCTCCCTTTGCTAAGAGACATCCTTTATACGCACTTCCAGCTATGATAATCTCACCTATCACATCCCTATTTATCCTGATGAGCTTATCAAGTCTTTCGTCTTGATAAGACCGGCTTTTTGCCAGTCTGATATTCTGTATTCTATTTGAGACCTTCAATTTTTCACGTTTATTATTTATCAGGGAATATGACCCCATACCCTTCCACCCAAAGTATAGTTCTTCGTAAACAGGAACATTTATTACCCCGCCTATAGGACGCCCCAACTCTGTAAGAGCTATGTTGACCGTAAATTCATCATTTTCTTTGATAAACTCCTTCGTCCCATCAAGAGGATCAACTAAAAAACAAAAGCGTTCTCTTAATCTTAAAAGATTATCTGTTGATTCTTCGGCCAATATGGGAATGGTGGGATAGCGCTCCTTAAGGCCATTTACTATAATTTCGTTTGCAGCCTTATCTGCTGCAGTAACAGGTGTGTCATCATTCTTGTACTCTATGGGCACACTTTTTTTGTACATCTTTAGTATTTCTTTGCCTGCTGCTATTGAAAGAGCCTGCATATCAGAAAGTACAGCTTCGGGATTTATCAATCTGCATCCTCCGTTTCATTCCTCTTTATATTTAGAATATCTTTATATATTTCTTCCGTTCTTTCTCCTCTATTATACGGTATATCTCCCTAACGGGACAATTGCATGCCTTGCCAGCTTCTATGACTTGGCTTAAATACTTCTCAGGAAACAAAAGACAGTAACCACATCCAGATTTACTGACTCTGCAAGGTGTTGATATTACAGGAAAATTCAAACCTCTCATTTCAAATAATCTACTGACCCTATTAGCATAATTGCCTGAATCAAAAAGAGCGATACAATCCACAGTACGCACCTATTCTATCATTATCATATTATTATGCTATTCTTCAATTGGTCTTACTGTCACAAAAATTATATTCCAATGTCTTCCACGGATGAATCTCCCCCTTGTGTTTCACGTCCCCTTGTGTTTCTAACACAGAAGAACCGTCCCACTGTGTTTCTCCTTGACATGTTTTATTCCCGTGAAGTATAATATCAATTGCACTTAAGCTATTAGTCATACATAACTATGCTGAATAGCTTTTACTTTTTGATACGCGCCCGTAGCTCAGCAGGATAGAGCACAAGTTTCCTAAACTTGGTGTCGCACGTTCGAATCGTGTCGGGCGTACCATGGCTTCAGAGCTTTGAAGCCTTTTTTCTTTATTATTCTCATGCTTGAGAAACTATAAACCACTCATGTAACAAATAGAACCCAACGAAATAGGGCCTCCGGTTATCGGAGGCCTATGATTTTTTTAATAAAAATGATTTACAATACTGCGTAACAATATCAGCCTGCTGATTCAAGATTGTTAAAAATTCCTGAAGAAAGCATGAAAAATGTGATGGCAAGAACCAGGCTCCATCCTCCCAATGCACATATAGCGAATAATGTACTCTCTGTAAAAGCTCCTGTTAATACTGCAGCAATAATGCCCGGAATAAAAATTAGAATATGAACTATTATTTTTATAAACAATAATAATCCCTTACTGTGTACTCCACCAAAAAGTCTCAGGCTTAATACATCAGTGTATACATATACAGCTCCGAAAAGAGTATATGTTAGCGCACAGGCAATAATTACCGGGACTGAAGCCTTGAACAGGATTCCTGAAATAACAAATAATATAAATCCATCGATAAGATTTTTTACATGAACAGCTAAAGTGCCATATAAGAGCTTCTTTTGTGAGCTTTCAGGAATCAGAAAAACATAATGTTTATCAAGCTCACTATTGAGCTTAACCTGTACCTGCATTATTAATTGTATATACAACGAAAACACCAGAATCGTAAGCATAGTGCTTGCTTCATCAATAGTTTCAGACATTACAAACTTGAAAATAATTGATGAGACAATAACAGTAATGGATGATCTGTCAAAGAATAAAAAAATTGCTGTTTTGCGTAATTCTGCAAGGTTCTTGTAGAAAAGAGCCGCAGCGCCTTTACCGGTGATTTTCTGCTTAACATTATCTTTTACCTTAAGATTAAATCTCAGGTTATTTCCTTCACGCTTGGCTTTTACAGCCGCTTCCACATATTCGGTTCCCTTTAAAACATCCTCATAATAGTCCAGATTCATTCTGTAAATAGCCACAGAGCCACCTGCTATAAGAATAGTCATGAGGACCGCCCCAACCCAGAATTCCATGGTAAACCCGGTAACAGCTGCATTGGCAATAGAAGCTGTCCAACCTATAACCGGAAAATAATGTGCTATCGGATTATCGAAGACGGCAGAGATAGTCTTACCGATATCCCCGGTGCTACCTAGGTTTATTAGGGCAAAAACAACTACAAAAATAGCCAGGACATTAAATACCCATTTAACCCGTTTTTTCCGCTGTTCCTTCTTTGTAACCCAGGAATATATGGCCATATTGATAAGCGGATATGCTAGAGCAAATAGTACAGCGGCAAGTAATATAACTGCTGCACCGTAAGAATGCATTGCAAAATTATTCTTAAGGTTTGGAATCTGACATATGGCGATGAACAGAAAAAGTATAGTTGCACCTATCTGTTTAATAAATGCGTAAAGCATAATCTTATTAGGCTTTATCGGTGATGTAAAAGCCAGATTCACATCAGCCATACGAAAATAGGTACTACCCTTATCAAGCCCCACCTTAAGATAGGTGAAATACATGAATGTAAAAACAAGTGTTACAATCCCTCTGAATAATTCGGGAGGGGCACTCTGTATAAGCTCCGATGGCATGAAAAAAGCCATAAATACCATAAGGACAACAAACAAGAGTGCAAATATATAACCTATTAATACCAGAGGCTTTTTTAAAATCCCTTTTATAAGGTTTTTCAAGGACTTGCGAATTATAAAAAATAGAGGCTTCATGCGGTTTGTCCCCCCTCAGCCTTTTCAGGCTCAGTAATAGAGAAGAAAATATGCTCCAAGGATTCTCCGTCGGCCTCAAGCTTCTCCCGTGTATTATTGTACACTATTTCACTCTCGTTCATTATGAGGGCTTTATCCCAGATATCGGCTATAGAATCGAGTATATGCGTACTTATCAGAATTGCACAGCCCGATCTTTTCAGTTCAAGAAATATATCCTTAAGCTCTTTGATAGCTTTTGGGTCAAGTCCGATCATAGGTTCATCAAGCATGATCATAGATGGCTTAATCAAAAGAGCACAACAAAGACTTACCTTCTGTTGCATCCCCTTCGAAAGATCCTTGCCTAGCTTATCCTTTTTATCGCTCATGTCAAAACGGGCAAGAAGGTTCTCTGCAGCACTCTCCCAATCTGTAAGATTATACGCCCTTGCGATAAACTCTAAATGATCCCATACGCTTAAGTATTCATATACTGCAGGGGATTCAGGAACATATCCGAATATACGCTTGGCCTCTTTGCTCTTATTAGGCTTTCCCCCAATAGTAATTTCCCCCTCAAAACGTAATAGCCCTGCAATTGATTTGATTGTAGTACTTTTCCCCGCTCCGTTAGGTCCTATTAAAACACCAATTTCACCGTTGTCTATCTCAAATGTCGCCTTGTTGACTGCTATTACCTTTCCATAGTTCTTTGTTAATTTGTTAACTTTTAGCATGTCAGCCTCCATATCCTTTGAGATTCTTATGTGCTACTTAGCCGCAGCAGTTCTTGTATTTTTTGCCGCTGCCACATGGGCATGGTTCATTTCTTCCTACCTTATTGCTAACAGCTCTGTGATCTTCATTATACTTCTTTCTAATTTGGCTACGCTCCTCAACAGACAGTAATGGGTCCCATTCTTCTAACCCGTATAACCAGTTGGCCTTGGCTTTAAGCATATTATAGTAGAGCTTATGAAGTAATATGGTTTTGTTTATTTCACTGTCCTCTTTAAGGCTTTCTAAATCAAGCTCACTTTCAAAGCTGGAGTTGATTCCATCTAAAAAGCCCATAAAGGTGACATTATCCATATCATATTTTTGCGCTATTTCTTCTACTTTTCCTGCAAGGCTCGCTGTGCCTGTTGCCAGGATATCTTTATAGGCCTGTGTTTCCTTCTCCAAGTAATTCTCAAAAAACTTTTGGTTTTCAACGCTTGTACCTTGGTTTTCAAGCATTTCTCGCCATTGTCCATATAAACTCATACTATTATCCTCCGTTAATTAATATCATCACATTCTTTCAGGCGCCTGTATGCTTATCAGTTCTAATATGTTTTTAATAACTATCCTAGTGCAATCCACCAGAATAACCCTTGCCATCATAAGCTCTTCATTCTCGCCCTTTACACGACAAGCATTGTAGAAACTATGGAAGCAAGCTGCTACCTCCATGACATAGCGAGTCAACCGGCTTGGTTCAAGGGATTTTGCTGAAAGGGCAATTTCCTCAGGATACTCTGAGAGCTTGCGTATAAGCTCGATTTCTTCCTTTTGCTGCAATAATGTTAAATCCACCTCGTTCACAGGTCTGGGTGAAATGTTTTCCTCTTTTAGTTTTCTTATAAGGCTACAAATCCTCGCATGGGCATATTGTACATAGAAAACAGGGTTATCGTTTGATTGAGTAACAGCCAGATCCAAATCAAAATCAAGATGACTTCCTGAGGTCTTCAGATTAAAGAAGAAGCGGGCAGCATCCTTTCCGACCTCTTCAAGAAGATCCTCCAGGGAGATGGCCTTTCCTGTTCTTTTAGACATTCTGGCAAGCTCTCCGTTTCTGTAGAGCCTTACCAGCTGGAACAGAACTACCTTCAGGTTGTCGCCCTTAATTCCAAAGGGTTCCATAGCCGCTTTCATTCGTGCCACATGTCCGTGATGGTCTGCGCCCCAAAGATCTATGGCCCAATCAAATCCGCGGGTTACAAATTTATTGTAATGATAAGCAATGTCAGCTGCCATATAGGTAGGTACACCATTATTCCTGATTAAGACCTCGTCCTTTTCAAGACCTAGCTTTTCTCCATTGAGCCAGATTGCTCCCTCTTTAGTTACGGTAAACCCCTTTTCGGTCAGAAAATCCACAGCCTTCTTAACCTCTCCGGATTCATGCAGTGTTTTCTCTGAAAACCATACATCATAAACAATTCCGTAAGACTCAAGGGCATTGCGAATCTTTTGAATATTCTTAGGAAGAGCATATTCCACAAGAATCTGCTGCCTTTCCTCAGGAGTTTTCTCCATTAGACTTTCCCCGTTTTCGTTATAGAAGTTTTGGGCATGCTCAACAATATCATTGCCCTGATAACCATCCTCGGGGAAGGACACCTTGTCGGCTCCTAAAATAATCTGGAGATACCTGGCCTCCAGTGACGCACCAAATCTTTCAATCTGATTTCCTGCATCATTTATATAAAACTCCTTGGTTACATCATAGCCTGCTTTTTTTAGCACATTAGCAAGACAATCTCCTAAAGCACCACCTCTGGCGTTGCCCATGTGAAGAGGACCGGTAGGATTAGCGCTAACAAACTCAACATTCACCTTGATGCCTTTTCCCAAGTCTATCTGGCCATAATTCTCCTGTTTTTCTTGAATCAATCTGACAGAATCATAGAGCCAGTCCTTCTGCAAAAAGAAATTAATAAATCCCGGCCCGGCTACATCAACCTTTTCAATATATGTTCCTTCTAAGTTCAGCTCTTGAAGTAAAAATTCTGCAGTTTTCCTAGGTGCCATCCTGGCCTGTTTTGAAACCTGCATGGCAATATTTGTGGAAAAGTCACCGAAATCTCTTTCCTTAGGAACCTCAACCACTATTTCTCCAGGCTCAATATCGGGAAGAACCCCTTTTTCACCGCATACCTTAAAGGCCTGCTTAATAACCCTATCAATTTGCTCCTGTATTTTTTCAAATATACTGTTCATGTTCTGTATCCCATCCTTACTTATTGCTCATCAGTTGATGCGTTCCCGTACATGCACATCAATGCTGTTCTTCCCGCCATAGGTGCGATTATATTCCAATATATAATCTACCTTAATGTTGCCGCCCGATTCATTAAAATCAACATCAACATTCTTGGCAGTAATTCCTAAGGTTATACTTCCATGGCTTGTATCATAGCCAGTTTCATGGGTTTTCCCCACCTCAAACAACATCAATGAGTCCACACTACCATGCCTTGCAAGAATTACTGAATTCTTTCCTACTCTTAAGGTTGTGGTAGTACCCTTTAGTCCTGTTATTTCACTTTCCTCATAGCTTACAATATATTCATTATCTTCCTTTATGAGAATCCCCTCAGTTACAAAGCTCATTTTGTCCCTTTCCCCTGAAGGATCATCAATAGTGCTGTTAACTGTTATTAATACCTGTTTCTGCATATTTATTTCCTTTCATATGAGCGTGTCCTTTGCTGGTAGCTTTCGAATGCCAAATCTATAAGTCTCGTTATCAGTTCTTTATAAGGAATGCCGCTGGCTTCCCAAAGCTTTGCATACATGCTTATGCTTGTAAACCCGGGCATTGTATTAATCTCATTCAGTATAACCCTCCCCGATTCTTCAAGGAAAAAATCCACTCTGGACAGTCCGGAGCATCCCAAAGCTTTAAAAGCTCTTACGGAATAATCCCTGATTTGTTCCATTGCCCTCTCATCAATATCTGCAGGAATTACTGTGCCGGATTTGCCGTCTATGTATTTTGCATTATAGTCATAAAAATCATTACTCGGTATTATTTCGCCTACTGTAGATGCTGTTGGGCTATCGTTTCCTAATACTGCACATTCGAGTTCTCTGCCCTTTATAAACTCCTCAATCAATATTTTCGAATCATATTTTGCTGCAAACTTTAGTGCTTCAAATAGCTCCTTTGGATCTTTCACCTTACTTACTCCCACTGAGGACCCGGCGTTAGCAGGCTTTACAAAGCATGGCCATCCAAGCTTATCAGACACTCTTTCTAATAATTCGTCCATTTCTCCCTTTAGCTCCTCAAGTTCAGATCTCATGACCTTTATGTAATCTGCCTGAGGAATGCCTGCATTGTTAAAAACTAGTTTGGCAAACTCTTTATCCATGCCCACAGCAGATGATAAAATATTGCACCCCACATAGGGAATGTCGACTAGCTGCAGCAGCCCCTGAATTGATCCATCCTCACCATTCGGGCCATGAAGTACCGGGAATACAACATCAACACTGTTCTTTTCTCTTAGTTTGGTGTAAGCATCACCCTGACACTTCTTCCTGGCTACTTCTTCCCATTGGCCGGTACCTAATAAACTAATATCTCCATCATATGTTAACCATTCGCCACTTTTTGTTATCCCGATCGCCTTAATGGCAAAACGGTCTCTATCTATATTCTCAAGTACTGATTGGGCAGATATTCTTGACACCTCATGCTCTGAGGATTGTCCTCCAAAGAGGACAGCAACCTTTATTTTATTCACCATATAACCTCCTGAACGGTTACAAGGGGAGCATTTATGCTCCCCTACAAAAAGGTTTAATAGTCTCACTCTACTATCTTCCAATAAATTATACTTTACACACTTATATTATTCAAGTTGATTTCCTTCTTCTCTTAACAGGATCAATTATTCAAGTGGATCTAAATCTTCCCCGGAGCTTTCCACGCTATCCTCTCCGTCTAAATCTCCCACTGGAGCTAATCCGGCATCTTCAGGTCTGGCTAACCCCACCTCTTTATTAACAACTGCTTCGTTCCTTGGAAAATCACTGTTTAAAGCTACACCATCCTTAAAGGTCTTCGTTTCCTTGCCATTAATGGTAAACTTAACACGCTCAATCTCCTTCATCTCAGTAAGAGTATTTACTACTGAATACAAGGTCAGCTCCGCCAGCTCTTTCCCGCCAGGGTGATTATCAATAAATTCTTTGGTAAAATCGACAGTAGCCACCCTTTCATTTATTATAATAGCAGATCTCAAGGATGTTCCCTCTGCAATTATTGCTGTAAGGCCTTCAGATTTTGGGCCCTTAAGCAGTTCCTTAATGATGGCTGAGGCAAGGGTTTCGGCACCTTTTTTTGCTTCCTTAATATCAATATAGCGTATCTCTTTTACCAGCTTACTCTTTTCTGCATCCCCAAAGTACAGAACTACCGGAAGTTTCTCATTTAGTGCTGCGGCTTCTTCTTCATCAATATTGATGCTGCTGACCGGGTTATCTTCGTAACCCATATCATCTTCATTGTGCCTATCAATCCCACAGGAACACAACATAAGTATTGAAATCAATATTAATACTAAAAATTTAAGCTTCTTCATTCTCTACACCTCATGTCTCAATCCATTTCTATGTTTATGAGGCAGGCAATCCTTTTATTCTATATTAAATTTCGCTATTAAACAAAAAACTGAAAACAAATATTGAACTATTAAGGCAAATTAACTATAACATCTTGCACTAAACCGGAACCATAATTATTATATATTTTGTTGTTTTGATGCTTATAATTGATAGCTCACTTGTTTTATAATATACATGTACTAAGATGTCGCATTAGATATTAGAGTAACAGTAGAATAGGATGTACTAATTGATATTGAAACAATCGCAGCATTAAATGTAGCAACATATATAGTACACGACCCTTTCGAAACCCCCTTTTTGCGCTCCTTTTGGAGCGAGTAAATTATTAAATTTTATATAGATTCCTTCTTTAATTGTAAAAAGACGAGTTCTCACTCGTCTTTTTGCTTATTAGAAATTGGATGTCAGCGGTAAGAAAAAACTTCTTACTTCTTTCGGATATAGGCGGCCATCTCCCGCGCTGCTATTGCACCTTGTCCCACAGCCACTGCTACCTGTTTAAAAACACCTGTACAGTCCCCGGCAGCATAGAGGCCAGGAATATTTGTTTCCATCTTTTCGTTTACAATAATAGATTTTCCGTCTGTAACAATACCCATCTTTAGGGCAAAGCTTGTAGAAGAAGCGCTGCCGAATGCAATAAACAGGCCTTCGATGTCCTCGGCGGTTCCGTCATCAAAAACAATTTCCTCAAGGATATCCCCTTTGCCTAACTCCTTGATTTTCTTGTTGTTTACCTTGAGCTTCTCTATTACAGGCTTTGCGTTGTCAGAAACATTTAACTCCATTTCATTGGTGAAAAGAGTAATATCCTGTGTGAAATTCAACAAATCGGCTGCCTCATGAATTGCAAAGTCATTATATCCAAGCACCCCAACCTTCTTATTCCTATAGAAAAAACCGTCGCAGGTGGTGCAATAGCTGACACCTGCTCCTTCATATTTATCAAGGTTTTTAATGGGTACCCGTACAACGGGCGCTCCCGTTGCTAAAAGGACGGTTTTTGCTTCATATTGGCCATCCACAGTTATTATATTAAAGTTTTCTGTTTTTTCTATATTGACTACTTCTTCCTCAACTATCTCTGCCCCAAGCCTTTCAGCTTGTTTGAGCCCAGTTTCAAGAAGTTCCCTTCCCCCTATAGGATTTTCGAATCCATAATAGTTTTCTATTTTGTCGGCCTTAAGCAGCATACTGTCTAACTTACCTAACACCAAAGTCTTCAAATTTGCTCTGGTAGAATAAATAGCACCTGATATCCCTGCCGGACCTTTTCCTATAACAATTACATCATATACCATAATCCTGTACCCCCATCCTGCTTTTTAATTATTATACCACCCTTTCAGACAATCTTTCCTGTGCTTAAGTCACTAATTGTCCCATACTTGGACTTGTCAGGTATCTCGCCTGTTATTCCATTTACCAGCCAATCCATTGACAGAATCGCTTCTCTAAGAAGCTCATCTCCCTCTCCCACAATTAATTCTCCTTTATTGTCATATATTGGTCCCTCAAAAACATTAAAGCTGCGTGAAATAAATGCTGTCTTTATTAACTCTATCAATCTGCTAGTTTCGGGGGGCACCTTGCTTTTTGCGTAGAAAAAGTCTAACAGACCTGAATCTAAGCCCCACCAATAGTTACGAACTCTTCCTACATCCAGATTCCCGACGCCCAGACGCGTTCCACCAGCCTGAATACTTCTTATATATTTTTCGTAGAAAATACCCCAGTTCCATATTGGTACCGCAAGATAATTCTCGGGCTCGTAATTCCCGTCAGCATTTTCTTTTATGGTATACACCCCGTATTCCTTTGAAAAAGAACGATCAACCAGGGTATTATGATGACAAATAATATCAATCCCTAGCTCAGCCAGCTCTCTTGTGGCCTGGGCCGTGTCAATTTCTTCACCAATCAATTCAAGCCACTTTATATTAAGCTCCGCACCCGGATTTACCATTCTTGCTCCAAGGGTAAAGGCATTAATCCCGCTTAATATATCTACTTCGGGGATTGGTGCAATATATCCCAGCTTGCTGGTTCTGCTCATGGCTCCTGCAATGATTCCACTTAAAAACCTTGGCTCGTGAATCCTCCCGAAATAGGTATTAACATGCTTAAAGGAATGAAGGAATGAGCAGTTGAGAAAGTTACATCCGGGGTTATCCATTGCCACCTTAAGGGTTGGCTTCAAAAGTGCAGGTGAGGTAGTAAATATTATATTGCATCCATCATCAACCATTTTCTGTAGTATGGGAACAGCATCGCTGCTTTCGGGCAGATCAGATACAGTTACAGTCTCCACACCATCGGACAGGGTATGCTCTAAATGCTTTCGTCCCAGCTCATGGGAGTATACCCAGCTTGAGGTCTTACTGTTTGACGAGTGTGCAAATCCTATCTTCAGCTTTTCAGCATGTCCCCAATTGGTTATTTTTCCGATGAAGCTTTTCTGAGTCTTTAGTTTGGGAACCTGCTGGATATCTACGGCCTCCTGACCTGAATAGTATCTGAGCTCAGAAAGAAGTCTCCATATTCTATCCTTAAACTCATCTTCGGAAAACTCCTCCTCTATTCCATGAATCTTTAAAAAGTCCAGGAAGGCATCTCCCGTAGTAATGGGTAATTCATCTCCACCCAAATCATAAAAGGCTTTTCTAAAATTATAGTAGAATGCACTTGAAAAATATTTAAACCTTTCAGCTTCCTCCACAAAACGGCTCTTGGGCTTATAGTCTTTAATGATCTCCCAGAGTTCAGAGAAGCTTTTCTCATTGGACATCCAGATATCATTAATACCAGTTTTCTTGTAAAAATCCATAAACTCATAATAGATTCGGATATCCTTGTTGTTCTCGTCGTATTTGGGGATTAATCGGGTTACCTTAGCTGGATAAGAATAAACATCCACATACTTTAAAACGCTTACTCTTTTATTTCCTTCAATTACATAGTACCAGTTCAAGTATTCGTAGACCTTTATGGGGTCTGCCAGCCCCGCTTTGCATTGAATGGAGTAAACCTGCTGCCACTTTACAGCAAATTCAGAGTTGACATCCATAATAGGCATATAATTGCGAGCAAATGATATGCTCCTTAGATATGCATAGGTGCCTTTAACCTTCCTCAGAGGAATATCTACAATCCCTAAATCCACTTCGGAAACAATATCAATATTCTCTAAAACTCCGTCTAAAAAGGGCAGGTATCCATTGCGACCCTGTGATACATAATGAGAATACTCCTTGATACCCATCTTTCTGGCGTTTAGATATTCAATCATATCAATAGCCATAGTTCACACTCCAATACCAGTATGCTTCAGTATTATGTCCTTCACCATAGCTGTTATATCATTCTTATAGACTATGCTTAATAATTCATTACTCTTTTTTAAAGAAGATAAAAGCTGATTTTTGGTAATAAGCCCTTGTTCAAAGGCTGTCCCCAGTTCATCCAGATCGATTACTTCCACTTTCCCGTCCTGCATTATCCTAATATCTATAAGTAAATCATTCAGTAAATATGTATCGGTATCGTTATCATGCTCTATATCAATAATGTCGCAATACCAATATGCAATTAAGTTATTCAGATCTTTAAATGCACTTATCTTCCAGCCATTTTTCAAGAAGACACAAGAAATACCACTTGCAATATCTTTCCTTGGTTTTATAGGAGTCCATCTTGTAATGAGATAGTATTCATCGCGATAGAGCAACTCATCTGAGGTTAAGTCAATAGTTTCCAAAGGAATAAATCTATTTCGGAATATTCTTACCATATATTACACCTCATCAGTATAAGTCTTTAATTTTATTATACCCCATCAATAATCAAATACAATATATTCCACCCTTTTGAAATGTATTCGTTAGATACATATGAAAATATAGCAAAAACCCTCTGTTGTTGGGCAATATAGTATAATCAAGATGGATATTTATTGAAGGGCGGTTATTTATTCAATGAAGAACATGAGCCAATGCATACAGGAAAAGGGTAAACCCGCTAAGCCTGTTAAAAAGAAAAGGAAATCCTGCAAAAACTGTGTTAAGGGAAGACCTACAGGCTTAACAAGGGAAATCCTTTGCTGGGAAAAGGGTATAGTATCTGAGGATTATCGCTGCTCATCTCATCGGTTTTTTATTAAGGACGAAATCAGAAAGCATAGTTCTTATCGTTGCAGTGACTGTGAATTCTTTATTCTTCATCCTAATGATTACATAAACACCTATGGTGTCTGTGATTTGTTTTCAGTTAGAAAATGTGACGGGAGCATTAAAAAAGCCTGTTCAAAATTTGTAAAGCGCAGTGTGAGTTCTGCTTAGAATTGTCCGGTGAATTGTCACCCTGCCATCCACACAAGTTTATTTTTGTACATCACCTGTTTGTGGTATATTTGATTTATCAACTAAAATATGGGGGTGTAAGTATGTATGTAGCAAATATGTCCCGCTATAAAACTATGAAGTATAATTCTCTTGGCAAAAGTGGATTGAAGCTTTCGGCCATATCATTAGGGCTGTGGCATAATTTCGGTGATACGGAAAGCATGGCTAATATGAAGAATTTGGTGACGAAAGCCTTTGATATGGGAATTACCCACTATGATCTTGCGAACAACTATGGCCCACCTCCTGGCTCTGCTGAAAAAAACTTTGGCCGCATCATTAAGGAGGAACTTTTCCATTACCGGGATGAAATTATTATTTCAACAAAGGCTGGATATGACATGTGGGAGGGGCCTTATGGCAACTGGGGGTCAAGAAAATATCTGTTGGCAAGCCTGGATCAAAGTCTCAAACGTATGGGCATAGATTATGTTGATATTTTTTATCATCATCGCCCCGATCCCGATACCCCTATAGAGGAAACCATGATGGCGCTTGATAGTGCCGTCAGGCAGGGAAAAGCTCTCTACGTGGGTATTTCCAACTACAATACTGAGCAGACGAAAGGGGCATATAAAGTGTTAAAAGAGCTTAAAACACCTTTTATTATACATCAGCCCAGCTATTCCCTGCTAAATCGCTGGATTGAAGAGGATGGATTAATAGACTATGCCGAAAAAATCGGTATTGGAATAATTGCCTTTAGTCCCTTGGCTCAGGGATTACTTACCAATAGATACATTAACGGAATACCTGCTGATTCAAGAGCAGGTCGTGGCGTTTCACCCTTTCTTACAAAGGATAAAATCACTTCAGAGCAACTTGATGCGATTAATAAATTGAATCGAATTGCTTTAAACAGAGGACAGAGCCTGGCTCAAATGGCACTTTCCTGGGTCTTACGCAAGGATAGGGTATCCTCTGTACTTGTTGGGGCAAGCAAGACATCTCAGCTTGAGGAAAATGTAAAGTGCATTGAGAGTCTTGATTTTTCAGATGATGAATTAAAGGCTATCGATGATGCAATAAACTATTAATTCTGTCTGTTTATATAGGACCAGCCTGCAAATTTTACATACCAAAAAGACTGCTTTGCATAAGCAAAGCAGTCTTTCAAGGAAACGATTATTCTGTATTTTTGAACTTACCATCAAACCATATTTATCTCTTCGGCATCAATGGCTTCATATGAAGCATATTGCTGCTCGGTTTCGATGTCCAGAGCAATATCTCTGTATTTGTTCAAGCCTGTTCCTGCAGGAATCAGCTTTCCTATAATGATATTTTCCTTTAAGCCTATCAGCGGATCTACCTTACCCTTAATAGCCGCATCGGTCAGTACTCTTGTGGTTTCCTGGAAGGATGCTGCAGATAAGAAGGATTCTGTTGCAAGAGAAGCTTTGGTAATACCTAACAGTGAGCGCTGTCCTGTAGCCTCAGCCAAACCTTGCTTTTCAGCAGCTTTGTTTTTCTCTTCGAATTCGAACATATCTACTAGGCTGCCAGGTAGCATATCAGTCGCGCCCGAATCATCAATTTTAACCTTGCGAAGCATTTGCCGAACAATAACCTCAATATGCTTATCGTTAATATCAACACCCTGTAAGCGGTAAACCTTTTGAACCTCTTGTAATAGGTATCTTTGAACAGCCTGGATACCTTTTATCTTCAGGATGTCATGAGGGTTAACCGAACCTTCTGTTAGCTCATCACCAGCTTCAATCACTTCTCCTTCAGAAACCTTTATAAATGAACCATAAGGTATCGTGTATGTTTTTGCATCGCCTGTTTCGTCATTAACTACTTCAATCTCGCGCTTTTTCTTGCTTTCCTTAAAGCGAACAGTACCTGCGATTTCTGAAACAATGGCCAGTCCTTTAGGTTTACGTGCTTCAAATAGCTCCTCAACACGAGGTAAACCCTGAGTAATATCATCACCTGCAACACCACCGGTGTGGAAGGTACGCATTGTAAGCTGTGTACCAGGTTCACCAATTGATTGAGCGGCGATAAATCCAACAGCCTCACCTATGTTGCACTCCTCACCAGTTGCAAGGTTAATGCCATAACACTTGCCGCAAACTCCTGTTTTGGAGCGACATGTCAGAACAGAGCGTATCTTGACTTTCTTAAATCCTGCCTCTGCAATCTTTTCAGCTATCGCTTCCGTTATGCGGACACTCGCTTCGGCTATAACCTCTCCGGTTTCAGGATGTACAATGTCCTGAGCAGTATAGCGGCCAATTAGGCGCTCCGGTAACCCTTCTATGGTCTTACCACTAATTACAATTGGAGTAATATCAATGCCTTCATCTGTTCCACAGTCATCCTCTTGAATAATTACCTCCTGAGCAACGTCAACCAGTCGCCTTGTCAGGTAACCTGAGTCAGCTGTTCTGAGAGCTGTATCTGCCAGACCCTTTCTGGCACCGTGTGTGGAAATAAAGTACTCCAGAACATTAAGACCTTCACGGAAGTTTGAGCGAATAGGAATTTCAAGAGTCTCACCTGATGTATCAGCCATAAGTCCACGCATACCACCAAGCTGTCTGATCTGGTTGATATTACCACGGGCTCCGGACTGGGACATCATATATAAAGGATTAAAACGATCCAGGGATTCAATAAGTGCATTCTTAACGTCCTCTGTGGTCTTGTTCCATGCGTCAATGATAGCTCTCTTTCTCTCATCCTTATTATAAAGGCCATTTTTATAATGTCTTTCTATATCTTCTATCTTTTTATCGGTATCCGCCAGATACTTCTGCTTAACATCGGGTATAGTCATATCAGTAACACCAATTGTAACGGCACCCTTTGTAGAATATCTGAATCCGAGTGTCTTAATAGCATCAAGGACTTCAGCCGTCTTATTTGATCCATTAACAAGAATGCAACGCTCAATAATTTTACCCAGCTGCTTTTTGGCAACAAGATAATCAATTTCAAGGTTGAACATTGTTTCAGGATCCGTTCTATCTGTAAATCCAAGATTTTGAGGTATAGCAGAGTTGAATATGATTCTACCTGCTGTTGTTTCAATAATCTTACTCTTTATTTCACCTTCAACCTCTCTGGTAACCCGTACCTTTATGCGGGCATGAAGACTGATAGCGCCACTCTGGTACGCCATCACGGCCTCATCCAGATTGCTAAAGAATTTCCCTTCACCGATTATACCATTTATAACATTTCCGTCTTTATCGTATTCGGCTTTCTTTTCAACTGTCAGGTAGTAGCAGCCCAGAACCATGTCCTGCGTAGGTACAGTTACCGGCTTTCCATCCTGAGGTTTCAACAGGTTATTTGCAGAAAGCATTAAGATTCTTGCCTCTGCCTGGGCCTCTGCTGACAAAGGCACGTGCACAGCCATCTGGTCACCATCAAAGTCAGCGTTGTACGCGGTACAAACCAATGGATGGAGTTTAATGGCACGGCCCTCAACCAATACAGGCTCAAAGGCCTGTATGCCGAGTCTGTGTAGTGTAGGAGCACGGTTAAGAAGAACAGGGTGGCCCTTGATTACTTCTTCCAACACATCCCATACTTCAGGACTGACGCGTTCTACCTTACGCTTGGCGCTCTTGATATTGTGAGCAAGGTCATCTTCAACGAGCTTCTTCATTACAAATGGTTTGAAGAGTTCTAAAGCCATTTCCTTCGGTAGTCCGCACTGGTATATCTTGAGCTCAGGTCCCACAACTATAACTGAACGCCCTGAATAGTCAACACGCTTTCCTAAAAGGTTCTGACGGAAGCGTCCCTGCTTACCCTTAAGCATATCAGACAAGGATTTTAACGGACGATTTCCCGGGCCTGTAACAGGTCGGCCACGACGACCATTATCTATTAATGCGTCCACTGCTTCCTGCAGCATTCTCTTTTCATTTCTTACAATTATCTCCGGAGCACCTAAGTCCAATAATCTCTTTAAACGATTGTTACGATTTATAACTCTTCTGTACAGATCATTCAGATCAGAGGTCGCAAATCTTCCACCATCAAGCTGCACCATAGGGCGTAGCTCTGGCGGGAGGACAGGAATTACATCAAGTATCATCCATTCAGGGTTATTGCCTGATCTACGGAATGCCTCAACTACCTCTAAGCGTTTTATCCCACGTACCTTCTTTTGTCCGCCTGAATTTTCAACCTCTTCACGCAGTTCCTTGGACAATGCTTCAAGATCAATTGAAGCCAATAATTCTTTAACTGCCTCGGCGCCCATGCCTGCAGTAAAGTTATCACCAAATTTCTCTATGCTCTCACGGTACTCCTTCTCGTTAAGCACCTGTTTTTGAGACAATGGGGTGGTGCCAGGATCAATAACCACATATGAAGCAAAATAGAGCACCTTCTCCAGTTGTCTCGGAGACATATCCAACAGTAAGCCCATACGGCTAGGAATGCCCTTAAAATACCATATATGAGATACAGGTGCAGCCAGTTCAATGTGGCCCATGCGTTCTCTGCGAACCTTTGAGCGTGTTACCTCAACGCCGCATCTGTCACAGATTATGCCCTTATATCTAACACGCTTATACTTGCCGCAATGGCACTCCCAATCTCTGGTGGGACCAAAAATCCTTTCGCAAAACAAGCCGTCGCGCTCAGGCTTTAATGTTCTGTAGTTGATGGTTTCAGGCTTTTTAACCTCTCCCCTTGACCATTCACGGATTCTCTCAGGGGAGGCAAGACCTATTTTTATAGCTTCGAAATTGTTTAATTCAAACATTGCCTGTCACCTCCTATATTTCATCCTCGTCAGCGTCATCTTGGTCAATATCTTCTAGCCCGAGTATTTCGCCGACAGTATCTTCGTTAAGCTCATCGCCTTCCGGGATGTCATCAATATCAACAATTTTGTCCAATTCGAAATCATCATCTATAAGATTTTGATTGTCTATATCATCTTCAAATTCGAGGTAAGACATTTTTTCATCCTCACGGCCTTCAATGTTGACATCAAGACTCTCGGGATCATCATCGTCAGATTCCTTAATCAAGATTTCTTCACTTTGATCACTATAGACTTTAACATCCAGGCCCAGACTCTGAAGTTCTTTGATAAGAACCTTAAAGGATTCCGGAATTCCCGGTTCAGGTACATTCTCACCTTTTACTATAGCCTCATAGGTTTTAACACGACCTACCACATCGTCGGACTTAACTGTCAGAACCTCTTGCAGAGAATAAGCTGCCCCGTAAGCTGCCAGAGCCCAAACCTCCATCTCTCCAAAGCGTTGTCCGCCGAACTGAGCTTTACCGCCCAGAGGCTGCTGAGTAACAAGGGAATAAGGTCCTGTTGAACGGGCGTGGATCTTGTCATCAACCAAGTGAGCCAGCTTCAGATAATACATATATCCGACAGTAACGCGGCTATCAAAGGGCTCACCGGTGCGTCCATCATAAAGGACAGTTTTGCCGTCTTTAGGAAGGCCAGCCTTTTCCAATGTTTCAAATATATCATTCTCATTAGCTCCATCGAAAACCGGGGTGGCAATCTTCCAGCCAAGAACCTTCGCAGCATAGCCTAAATGCACTTCAAGTACCTGACCGATATTCATACGGGAAGGTACACCCAGAGGATTAAGAACAATCTGTAAAGGTGTGCCGTCAGGTAGGAAGGGCATGTCCTCCATTGGCAGAATTCTTGAAATAACGCCTTTATTACCATGGCGTCCTGCCATTTTGTCTCCCACTGATATTTTTCTCTTTTGAGCTATATACACACGCACCAACTGGTTTACTCCAGGAGGCAGCTCGTCGCCATTCTCCCTGTTGAATTCTTTTACATCCACAATTATTCCCGATTCACCGTGGGGAACTCTTAATGAAGTATCACGAACCTCTCGGGCCTTTTCTCCGAAAATAGCACGAAGCAGTCGTTCTTCAGCTGTAAGCTCAGTCTCTCCTTTAGGAGTAACCTTACCCACCAGGATATCTCCTGAACGAACCTCTGCGCCAATACGGATTATTCCTCTTTCATCCAGATCCTTGAGGGAATCCTCACCTACGTTAGGAATATCACGGGTAATTTCCTCAGGACCAAGCTTGGTATCTCTTGCTTCTGACTCATACTCTTCAATATGAATTGAAGTATAAACATCATCGCGAACAAGCTCTTCCGAAATCAGGATAGCATCCTCGTAGTTATAGCCCTCCCAGGTCATGAAACCAACCAATACATTTTTGCCTAGTGCTATTTCGCCATTATCAGTAGATGGTCCATCGGCAAGGATATCGCCTTCTTTAACCTTCTCACCTTTCTTAACAATAGGCCTTTGGTTAATACATGTACCCTGGTTTGATCGTTTATACTTTAACAGGTTGTATGTTTCTTTCTGTCCCTTTGATGTCTTAACAACTATTTCATTAGCTGTAACCTTCTCCACAACACCTGAACTCTTTGCAACTACACAGACTCCGGAGTCTTTTGCAGCCCTGTACTCTATGCCGGTTCCAACAATAGGAGACTCAGGCTTAATTAGAGGAACGGCCTGACGTTGCATGTTTGAGCCCATTAATGCACGGTTGGCATCGTCATTTTCAAGGAATGGAATCATAGCTGTTGCCACTGAAACCAACTGTTTTGGTGAAACATCCATGTAGTCAATCTTTTCCTTGGGAACCTCCAGTATCTGATCCTGGAATCTACAACCAATACGCTTGCTGATAAAATGGCCCTCTTCATCAAGGGGTTCATTAGCCTCTGCAATCATGTAGATATCCTCTACATCTGCCGTCATATATTCTGTTTCATTGGTAACAATACCAGACTTTTTATCAACCTTTCGATATGGAGACTCAATAAAGCCATAATCATTGATACGGGCATAGGTACTCAGAGAACCTATCAGACCGATATTAGGACCTTCAGGAGTCTCGATAGGACACATACGTCCATAGTGAGAGTGGTGAACGTCACGCACCTCAAAGCTAGCTCTGTCACGGGAAAGTCCGCCAGGCCCCAATGCACTTAAGCGACGTTTGTGAGTAAGCTCTGCAAGTGGGTTGGTCTGGTCCATAAACTGGGACAGCTGGCTGGATCCAAAGAACTCTTTAATAGCCGCTGAAACAGGGCGTATATTGATAAGAGCCTGTGGTGTAACAGCATCAATGTCCTGAATGGTCATTCTCTCTCTGACCACCCTTTCCATTCTGGCTAGTCCAATGCGGAACTGATTCTGGAGAAGCTCTCCAACAGAGCGCAGACGACGGTTGCCAAGGTGGTCAATATCGTCAACACGACCAACTCCGTGATCAAGATTTAAAATGTAGTTGATAGATGCTACTATATCCTCTTTGGTAATATTTTTAGGCATTAAAGCATCTTTGTTTTCTTTTAGTATTTCAATGAGCCTGGCTTCTTCCTCATCCTTGTTGTCAGCAAGAATTTGCATAAGCACACCATAGTTAACCATCTCATTGATTTCTGCCAAGGCAGGATCAAACTTAACATAATTCTTTATGTCAACTGTAGAATTTCCTATAACCTTTACATTTTTCCCCTCAACATCAAGGTATACAACATTTACTCCTGAGTTCTGGATTTTCCATGCCATTTCCTCACTTATTTCGGAACCAGCTTTTACAAGGACCTTCTTTGTGTTTCCATCCTTTATATCTTCAGCAGCAAAATGATTGCGTATACGGTTTGCAAGTGACAACTTCTTGTTAAACTTGTAGCGCCCCACATTAGATAAATCATATCTTCTTGGATCGAAAAACAGGTTGTTGATTAAAGTAGTTGCACTTTCCTCGGTAGGTGGTTCACCTGGGCGTAAGCGTTTATATACCTCAAACAGACCTTCTTCGCGGCTCTTTGTTGCGTCCTTATTTATAGAAGCAAGAAGTTTTGGCTCTTCTCCTAACAAATCCAAGAGTTCTGCATCAGTACCATAGCCTAATGCACGCAACAATTGGGTTATAGGCAGCTTCCTTGTTCTGTCGATTCGAACATATATTATTTCATTAGAATCGGTTTCATACTCCAGCCATGCCCCTCTGTATGGGATGATAGTATTGGAATAGAGGTTGTTCCCGTTTTTATCTCTGGTCACGGCATAGTAAACACCTGGGGAACGAACTAGCTGACTGACTATTACACGTTCAGCCCCATTTATTACAAAAGTTCCTGTGTCAGTCATAAGTGGGAAATCTCCCATAAAGATTTCCTGCTCCTTTACTTCACCGGTCTCCTTATTAATGAGACGAACCTTTACCTTCAGCGGTGCCGAGTAGGTGGTGTCTCTTTCCTTACACTCTTCGACTGAATACTTTATGTGTTCGGTCTCGATATTGTAATCAATAAACTCCATTATTAGATTACCGGTATAATCTGTGATGGGAGTTATGTCCCTTAAGACTTCCTTTAATCCTTCTTTGAGGAATTTCTCATAGGAATTCTTCTGAATCTCAATAAGATTAGGCATGTCTAGGACTTCGTTGATGCGGGCAAAGCTCATCCTTTTTGTTCTGCCCAGTTGAACTTCATGAACCATCTAAAAATCACCTCGTATGATTGCATATTTTGGTGTAAAAGACATAAAAATATAGAGGGGGAAAGCAAATCTACCCTGGTTTAATTATCCAGTCAGACTTAAATTTAAGTAATAGTTTCAAGATATCATTCTCCCAGTCTATATTTTTTCATCTTTAAAGATTATTGACATGTATTGTATCGTTCATACAATTGTGCTATAATAACATCAAAAATAAGGTCATTTTATGTACAAAATTAAAGAAGAATACAATACGTGCAAGCATAATAATGCAATTAACAATATTATCATATTAAAATTCCATTGTCAACTGTTTCAGATGTAAAATTAGACTAGCCTAGCGTTTTAATTAATTTATTACATTTCTTTTGCTAACTGGTAACTATTCTACCTTTATTTCAAATCTGTCAAAGAATACAGGATTAAAGAATTGATCTTCGTTAAAGGATGTTCTTCTGAATCTTACAAATTCCCGGGTGTTTTTTGAAAACCATAATGGAACCTCGATTTTCAGCTGGCTGCATATTTCGACGAGACATTTTTCTAGCCTCTCCTGGTATGAACCCTCTGTATCTTCTATGGCATATGAATCTTCCTTCAGCAGTGTTGTGCCTTTAATCAATTTTCCCACTATACGCATATAGGTTACCCTCCCGGTTCACGGCAGATTATTTAATAAAATACTTCCATCAGATATAAACCCTCAGGCGGGGCAGTAACCCCTATCAGATTACGCTCACCTTGCTCTAATCCATTTTTTATAACATCCGGATTGAATCGGCCTTTACCTATGTCCACTAAAGTTCCTACAATAATTCTGACCATATTATATAGAAAACCGTCACCTATTATATCAAAAAATAAAAACTCCCCGTTTTTATTCCATTTGGCGCTATAGACAGTTCTTTCAAAGGTTTTCACATTATGACCGGATGCACAGAATGCTTTGAAGTTATGGAATCCTTCTACATATGAGGCTGCCCTCTCCATGGCGACAAAGTCTAGTTCGCCACGCACATGCCAGGCTTTTTTGGCCCATATAGCCGATTTATGAGGTCTGTTAATAATTACATATCTGTAATGCTTTTTCTTTGCAGAAAATCTTGGATGGAAATCCTGATGGACTTCACAAGATAACAAGATTGAAATATCATCGGGCAGATGGGTGTTTAAGGCTATTGCAAATTTCTCTGCCGGTATACTTGACATTGTATTAAAGCAGGCTACCTGCCCGTAAGCATGTACACCAGCATCAGTTCTTCCGGCCCCTTCAGGAATGATATCTTCGCCAGTTAGTTTATAAATTGCATCCCTTAATTCTTCCTGTACTGAAATAGCATTGTCCTGATACTGCCATCCATGATATGCCGAACCGTCATATTCAATTGTCAGCTTAATTCTTCTCGACATCACTTGATACCAAAATCTAATAAGTAAAAATCCTTGTTGCTATTATGTCTTATACCCTCTTTGATATGAGTGCCGCTCCAACAATACCGGCATCATTGCCCATTTGAGCCTCAACAATGCGCGTGCTTTGAAGATCTCCGATAAAGAAGGTCCTGTCCTTCATCTTTTCTCTTAAAGGAGCTAAAAGGTACTCTCCTTCCTTAGAGACGCCGCCACCAATGGCAATAACCTCGGGTTGGAAGATATTAACCATATTAGAAAGGGCCTCAGCAAATAAATCGATATAATTATCAACGATCTTCAAGCCTGCTTCGTCTCCAAGCTTCGCGGCATCAAAGGCCACCTTGCCATCTACCTTATTGATATCTCCGTCAATCATTTCCCAAACCTTTGAAGAAGGATATCTTTCAATAATAGCTTTGGTTTGTCTGATAAGGGCGGGGGCTGCAGAATAAGCTTCCCAGCAGCCTTTTCTTCCACAGGTGCAGGCCTCTCCATTTATTTGAATAACCACATGACCCAATTCTCCAGCTGCACCGTTCACACCAGTATAAAGCTTATTGTTAATAATGATACCTCCACCTATTCCGGTGCCTATTGTTACAATTATAGCGTGTTCAGCTCCCTTAGCTGATCCAGCAACACTTTCGGCGATTGCAGCACAGTTTGCATCATTTTCTACGAACACCGGTACATTAATCACCTTTTGAATAGCTTCTCTTATTTTGACATACCTGAATCCAAGATTAAAGTTGGCAATAATTACGCCCTGATCTCTGTCAAGAGATCCCGGACTACCAACACCAACACTATGTATTTGGTCCTTAGAAATATTAGCATCAGCAAGAATCTTTTCGATAATCAGACATATATCATTAACTATTGCCTGACTCCCTCTGTTTCTTCCTGTTGGAAGACTGTCCTTATGAAGGATCTTACCATTGTCATCCACAATTCCTGCAGCAATATTTGTACCTCCTAGGTCTACTCCTATATAATACATAACTCCCTCCGCAATCTAAAAAAATGATATGGCCAAAGGCCCGGATGTGACGACTCCATAGTCTTTAAATATCAGGTTACAGGATGTTCTGTAACAATTAAATAATATGATATACTATATTTTGGGATAATACAATTATCTATGTTCAAATTTTAAGATGTATAATTATTGCAGAACTATTCATCATTATGAAATGAGTATACTCAGGAAGGATTAAGCACATGATACATGGCAAGAATATAATACTTAGAACAATAAACCCGGACGAAATTGATCTTATCTATGAGCTTATTGTCCATATCAATAAAAAGGGACGCTTCTGGCATCTGAATATTCCTTCAGCAAAGGAATTCCACAATGAGTATAACAGGACAGGCTTCTGGAGTGTTGAGGAGGGGCGTATGCTTATTACAACCACTCAGCACGAATATGTAGGCGAAATTCTTTACTTTAAGGGCCTGGATTATCAATCAGGCTACGAGGTTGGATACGAGCTTTTTAATCCCCGTTTCTCAGGTAAGGGCTATATGAGTGAGGCCCTACTCCTGTTCTGCGCCTATATGTTTTCTATTAGACCCATCAACAGAATTCAGGTAAATACAATGGAGGGAAACATAGCAAGTGCACGGGTGGCCGAAAAATGCGGCTTTACCTATGAGGGCACCATGAGAAGGGCAACCTTTAACCGGGGTGAATACCACAATCTGAGGCTTTACTCACTTCTGCGAGAAGAATGTCCAGAATTAAAAACACTTATTAAATAGCCGCCGGCCTGCAGATGTTAGATATCTGAGACCAGAGCACTCGCACATTATTACCCTGTCTTTAGGCTCAGGGAGTATCCGACTTGCATATATTAGTTATCTGAGACTAGAGGTCAGTAGTTCAAATTATGTATTAATTAAATATAAGAGGTCAAAACTACTGTAGGAATGTTCCATACTTATATAACCTGAAAGGATTCAAATCATTTATGATTCTTCAGCTTATTCTTAGAACATTTTTTCTATATGTAGTTGTTATCGTTACTATGCGAATCATGGGGAAGAGACAGATAGGTCAGCTTCAGCCCTTTGAATTTGCTATAGCTGTCATGATTTCTGACCTTGCTGCAATTCCTCTAGCTGATGATACAAAACAAATTCATCATGCCTTGATTCCTATTGGAGTGCTGACAATCTGCCAACTTTCCATATCATTTTTATCAATCAGAGGAGTCAGAATACGAGAAGTCGTATGTGGCAAACCTACATTGCTCATTCGTAACGGGCAGATTCTGGAGAAGAATATGCGTAAAGAAATGTATACTGTTAATGACCTGTTGGAGCAGCTTAGATTTTGCGGAGTTCAGGGTATCAAAGATGTGGAATATGGTATTTTAGAAACCAATGGACAGCTGAGCGTATTGTTGAAGAGTCAGAAGCGCCCCGTAACCCCCGAGGACCTAAATATAAACACTCCTCAGGAGTGCTTTGAGCATGATATTATTATTGATGGAAAGCTCATAGGAAGAACGCTGAAAACCCTTAAGATTAAGCGGGAATGGATAGATAATTCCTTGAAGGAATATGGAGTAAATGATTATAATCAGGTCTTTTATGCCTCGGTGGATGATAATATGAATTTATTTGTGCAAAAAAAGGGGGAATACCTAGATTAGAGGTAAGACACAGAACCTTCCCCCTTCTCGGGCCCTGTCTCACTATATGATGAATCTGCCGCTAAATACAACCACCAGAAGAGCTAACCCAATCAATGTTGTGGTCAAATCTAACCTTGTAAAGTGAATCTCTTTTAATCGGGTCCTGCCCTTCCCCCCTCTGTAGCATCTAGACTCCATTGCCTCTGCAAGATCGTCTGCTCTCTTGAATGCACTTACAAAAAGAGGTACCAATACCGGTATAAAGCTCCTTATACGCTCAAATATATTGCCTGTATCAAGATCTGCACCCCTTGATGCCTGGGCTTTCATGATACGATCTGTTTCATCCAATAATGTGGGAATAAACCTCAAGGCTATTGACATCATCATGGCAATCTCGTGAGCTGGTGCTCCAATCTTTTCAAAAGGCTTTAATAGCTTTTCTATTCCATCGGTCAAACGCATCGGGGTTGTGGTGTGCGTCATCAAGGATGCAGTCATTACCAGCATAACCAATCTAAAAAAGAGTTTTATTGCCAGATATATGCCTTCGTAGGTAATCTTCAGCGGTCCAAACTCATATATTGGGGTACCTGTAGTAAAAAACATATTTAGTATAGCTGTAAAAGCCAGAATAAATAGCAGGGGTTTTACTCCCTTTATTGACTGCTTTAAGGGAACCCCACTAATCAAAATAAGCATAACCGTATAGGCGGCCATCATCACATACTCTGGCCACGAATCAATCATAAATATGGCAACCATTAATAATATAGTCCAAATTATTTTAGTTCTGGGATCTAGACGGTGTAGTACAGAATCTCCCGGAATATACTGACCTAATGAAATATTGCCTACCATTAGTAACCACCTCCGGAATACCCATTCATCAGTCTATACACTTGGCTTTTTGCCTCATTAACTGTTAACACTCCCGCTGGCAGATTATGTCCCAGACTTTCAAGTTCAATAAATAGCTTGGTAATTTTAGGAACATCAAGACTATATTCCTTTAACTCTTCATGCTTCGAAAATATCTTTTTTGTCCGGTCACAGGCAACCAATCTGCCCTTATTCATTACCGCCACTCTGTCGCAATATGAGGCAATCTCTTCCATGTTATGAGATATAATAATTATAGTTGTACCCTCTGTCTTGTTCAAATTAGAGAGTATTCTGAATACGTCCAGACTTCCCTGTGGGTCAAGCCCTGCGGTAGGCTCGTCTAAAACAAGCACCTCGGGCTTCATGACCAGTACTCCTGCAATAGCTACCCTTCTTTTTTGTCCTCCTGAAAGTTCGAAGGGTGATTTTTCCAACAGCTTTGGCGATATACCCAAAAGATCAATTACATGGAATACCCTTTCCTTTATCTCATCTTCATTTAACTGCAGTTTATTCAAACCGAATATTATATCCTTATAGACCGTCTCCTCAAAGAGCTGGTGCTCAGGATATTGAAAAATCAATCCTACCTTTTGCCTCAGCTCCTTAAGATGTTTGCCTTCCGTCTTAAGACCGGCCACCTCCAAAGTTCCCGATGTGGGTTTTAAAATCCCGTTAAAATGTTGTACTAAGGTAGATTTGCCCGATCCTGTCTGACCAATTATCCCTAAAACTTCTCCCTTATTTATGGTGAGATCTATATCCTTTAAAGCCTTATGCTCGAATGTGGAACCCTGCATATAGATATGATTAAGCCCTTTGATTGTAATAATGGCCTCGGAAGGATCTGTCTTCGCCTCAGACTCCTCTACCAGGCCTTCCGAGTATAAAACCTCAGGCACCTTATTAAGCCCGCCCCTTGACCCGTGAGGAGCTTTTCCTTTTATAAGGTTCTGCATTGTATCAACGGCTTCTTTAACTGTAAGCGGAAGCTTATTAATCGGATACCCGTCCTGTTTCAGCTCGTATGCCAATGCTGTGACCTGGGGCACATCAAGCCCTGCTTGTCTTAACAGATCAACCTCTTCAAATATCTGTTCAGGGGAGCCATGAAGGATAATACTACCCTTTTCCATAATGTAAACCTTATCAGCCTCCACCGCTTCTTCCATATGATGTGTTATCAATACTATAGTAATACCCTTGTCCTGATTCAGTCTTTTTAATACCTCAACAACCTCAGTCCTGCCTTTCGGATCAAGCATTGATGTAGCTTCATCAAGAACTATGCATTCAGGCTCCATGGCCAGAATGCCCGCTATAGCAATTCTCTGTTTCTGTCCACCCGAAAGCTGATGGGGAGAGTGTTTGCTATATTCATGCATGCCAACAACAGTCAAAGCTTCATCGACTTTTCTTCGAATATCCTTTGGATTAACGCCAAGGTTTTCCGGGCCAAAGGCTACATCCTCCTCCACAGTAGTTGCAACTATCTGATTATCGGGATTCTGTAGAACAAGGCCCAAGGTCTTTCTCACTTCCCAGATTAGCTCTTCATTATTGGTGCTTATACCATTAACAATTACTGTACCTTCTTGAGGAAGCAAGAGTCCATTTAAAAGCCTTGACATGGTCGACTTTCCTGATCCATTACGGCCTAAAACAGCAACAAATTGCCCCTTCTCAATTGTCATGGAAACATCATTAACAGCCTGTACTCCAGGCTCATCACTATTTTGAAATCTATATTCATAATAAACATTATCTGTTTTTATCATCGTGTTCATTTATTTCACCAAATTTTAGGTTTCAGCAGTTTATTAAGACGCTAAAAGCTAATAATGGAGAACGGGTTTGCCCGCTCTCCATTATTAAAAGTAATACATACTTAATTATACCAACTCAAGTACGGCAACGTCAGCACCATCGCCTCTTCTTTTCCCAAGCTTATAGATGCGGGTGTATCCGCCTTTTCTATCCTTGTACTTAGGAGCAATTTCGTCAAACAACTTATTTGTAAGGCTGATGGTATTACCATCTTCATCCTTAACCTTGTAGACCCAGTTCATTACTTGGCGTCTTGCGGCCAATCTGGAAGGGGAGTCAACTGTCTTAAGAACAGTTTTTGTCTCTCTTTCAACAACCTCATACTTATTACCGTTTTTAGATGTCACGGTCTTAAGTACCTTCTGGCCTTTGCTATCTAACACCGGAGCACTAATTGTTACATTCTCGGAAGCCTTAAAGTTATCACATTCCTTAACAGCGAGTGTAATAAGCTTTTCAACTATATTCTTAACTTCCTTTGCTCTGGTCTCGGTTGTCTCTATACGCCCATACTGAATCAGAGAGGTTACCAGATTCTTTAAAATTGCCTTACGCTGATCAGTTGGTCTTCCTAATTTTTTATGTGCAGGCATTTTCTTTCCTCCCTATACGAGTTTATTAATTATCCTACATCCTCTCCATGTCTTATGTGGAGAGTGAATTTTTATTCTTCAGTTTCAGCAAGCTTTAATTCTAAACTAGCAAGCTTCTGTACTACCTCTTCAAGAGATTTGCGACCAAGATTTCTAACCTTCATCATTTCTTCCTCAGTCTTGCTTATGAGCTCATCAACAGTATTGATACCGGCTCTCTTCAGACAGTTATAGGAACGAACAGACAAATCAAGCTCTTCTATGGTCATTTCCAGAACCTTGTCCTTAGCAGGCTGATCCTTTTCAACAAGTATCTCAGCATTTTTAGCTCTATCAGTTAAGTCAATAAACAGATTGAGATGATCGCTCAATATTTTGGCACCAAGACTAATGGCCTCATCAGGAGCGATGGAACCATCTGTCCAAACCTCAATGGTTAGCTTGTCGTAGTCAGTAACCTGACCTACACGAGTATCTTCTACAGAATAATTCACTTTAGTTACAGGTGTATAAATAGAGTCAATTGGTATTACACCTATAGGCTGATTTGGTAGCTTATTCCTCTCAGCCGGAACATAGCCACGACCATTGCTGACATTCAGCTCCATAAAGAATCTGTTTGTTCCGCTCATTGTCGCAATGTGCAAATCTGGATTCAGAATCTCCACATCAGAATCAGCCTTAATATCTGCAGCCGTTATTTCGCCATCACCCTCGTAGTCAATATATAGGGTTTTGGTAAGCTGTTCACCATGAAGCTTCAAACGAAGTCCTTTAATATTGAGGATAATCTCTGTCATATCTTCTACAACACCGGGTATGGTTGTAAACTCATGAAGTACACCATCTATTTTGATGGATGTAACTGCTGCTCCCGGCAAAGAAGATACAAGGATTCTTCTCAAGGAGTTTCCCAATGTGGTCCCATAGCCTCTTTCCAAAGGCTCAATCACAAATTTCCCATAACTATTATCTTCTGCACACTCAGTACATTCAATCCTCGGTTTTTCAATTTCGATCATCATCAACCCTCCTTGGGTTATTTTATTATGAGGGCAATCTCATAACGATTACTTAGAGTAGAACTCAACAATGAGTTGCTCCTGAATATCAAGGTCTATATCCTCTCTCTCAGGTAATGCAATAACCTTACCGTTTAAGTTTTCCTGATCTACCTCAATCCACTTAGGTACAATCTTTGCACCGGTAACATCAAGAATTTCCTTGAAACGAACTGATTTTCTGCCTCTTTCGCTAACACTTATAACGTCTCCTACCTTAACTATATAGGAAGGAATATTAACCTTTTTACCATTCACTGTAAAGTGAGCATGTGTAACAAGCTGACGAGCTTCTGCCCTGGTTGTTCCAAAGCCCATTCTGTAAACTACATTATCGAGTCTGCTTTCGAGCATTTGGAGCAAATTCTCACCTGTAACACCCTTTTTACGGTTTGCTATATCAAAGTATTTTCTAAACTGACTTTCCAACAAACCATAAAATCTCTTAGCTTTTTGTTTTTCGCGAAGCTGAACTCCATACTCTGACATCTTCTTTCTTGAAGCGCCATGTTGTCCTGGAGCATAAGATCTTCTACCTATCGAACATTTATTCGAATAGCATCTCTCTCCCTTTAAGAAGAGTTTTTGCCCTTCTCTGCGGCAGAGTTTACATGATGCGTCCGTATATCTTGCCATCTATCCTAACACCTCCATTAAACCCTTCTTCTTTTCGGCGGTCTGCAACCGTTATGAGGAATAGGAGTTACATCCTTAATAGAACTAACTTCTAATCCTGCCGCCTGAAGGGCACGGATTGCCGCCTCACGACCTGAACCCGGTCCTTTAACATAAACCGCTACAGTCTTTAAGCCGTGCTCCATTGCTGCCTTAGCTGCTGTTTCAGCTGCCTGCTGGGCTGCAAAGGGAGTGCTTTTCTTTGAACCCCTGAATCCAAGTCCACCTGCACTTGCCCATGAAAGAGCATTGCCCTGAACATCGGTCAAGGTCACTATAGTATTATTAAAGGAAGAACGAATATGGGCTGCGCCACGTTCGATATTTTTCTTCTCTTTTCTTTTTCTTGATCTTCTAACAACTTTTGCTGCTGCCATTTTTTATATCGACCTCCCGATTACTTCTTCTTATTGGCAATAGTTTTTCTTGGTCCCTTACGGGTTCTTGCATTGGTCTTAGTTCTCTGACCACGAACCGGTAATCCTTGTCTATGCCTGATACCACGATAACATCTGATTTCAGTAAGACGCTTAATGTTAAGAGCTACCTCTCTTCTAAGGTCACCTTCAACGATGTATCCCTTTTCAATTGTATCTCGGAGCTTTGCAATCTCATCATCTGTGAGATCACGAACTCGTGTGTCGGGACTAATTCCCGTTTTTCCTAAAATTTCATTTGAACGGGTTCTTCCTATCCCGAAGATATAAGTAAGGCCGATTTCTACTCTTTTATCTCTCGGCAAGTCAACACCTGCAATACGAGCCAAATTTCTACACCTCCGATGGTATGATTTCTTTCTTTTTAATATTCTTTTAATCTATAATAAAACTCTCCGTATATATTCGGTAACACAACCGAATCAGCCGCTTTCTAGAGAATTTAATAGCCGTACTCTTTAGCAACCGGCAACGCATTAAATTGCCGGCTGCTATAAAATCTATTATCCTTGTCTTTGCTTGTGCTTTGGATTAGTACAAATAACCATAACCCGTCCTTTTCTACGGATAATCTTGCACTTTTCGCAAATTGTTTTTACTGATGGTTTTACCTTCATGGTTGACCCTCCTGTCTTTGTGGCTTACTACTTTTTACCTCTCCATGTAATACGACCGCGCGATAAATCATATGTTGACATTTCAACAGTAACCTTATCTCCCGGCAGAATACGAATATAATGCATTCTGAGTTTACCTGATATATGAGCAAGAATTACATGGTCATTCTCAAGGCGAACCCTAAAATTTGCATTCGGAAGGGCTTCCTCTACGATACCTTCCAGCTCAATTACATCTTCTTTTGGCAATCCTATACCTCCTCGCTCTAAACAAGATACTAATCCTCTTTATATTCTTCTATAGCCCTCTGAAGATCGGCATCAAGGAGTTTTTTCTTTATAGATATTGTCCTTTGAATACCCTCAGCTGCTTTATTAGTTATATTAAGGTGTTTTAGCTTCTTTTTTTTAGGGTTGCTAACTGTCCTTAATCTGCCATCAGCCACCATGACATGCTGGTCATCGACGATATCGATAATAATAAATAAATGTGCTTTATCTCTTCCAGCCTTTGACCATACATAACGTCCAATTATGGTGTCCAACTACTATTCCCCTATCCTTAAAATACTTTATTACGGTCTCCCATAATCTCATATTTCCGAGCTTTATGGAGAACATAAGCCCGTATTTTTCATTTTGGGCCGCAACCGCGCCGATTATATATTTTATAACAAACTCGGCCCTTTTTCAAGATTTTAAACAGAATTCATTAAATTTAATATAATCTGGTCAATATTTCCGGCCCATTTGGTGTAATAGCCAATGTATTCTCATGGTGAGCTGATAATTCACCATCAGCCGTAACTACTGACCATTTATCCTTGAGTGTCTTTACCTTCCATGTTCCAATGTTTATCATGGGCTCTATGGCTATAGTCATACCGTTGCTGAGTCTGACGCCCTTTTCATGCCCTACAAAATTCGGAATTGAAGGATCCTCATGCATTTCTCTTCCAACTCCGTGCCCCACGTAATCCCTGACAACCGAATAACCATTTTTCTCGGCATATTCCTGAACAGCAAATGAAATATCTCTCACTCTGTTTCCTTCAATTGCCTGGGCGGCCCCTCTGTTAAAAGCTTCCTCTGTATGATAAATAAGCTTTTGTGCTGCTTCGGAAATCTCGCCAACGGCAAATGTTCTGGCTGCATCGGCGTGATACCCTTCAAGTATTGCGCCTACATCAATACTGATAATATCGCCCTTATTGAGGGTAGTACCATCAGGAATTCCATGTATAATCACATGGTTTACTGATGCGCATATGGAACCGGGGAAATCAATTCCGCCATAGGCGCAGGGAAAACCCTTAAAGGATGGTATGGCTCCAGACTTAACAATTATTTCTTCTGCTACCTTGTCAAGCTGGGCAGTAGTAATACCGGGAGCAACTATTTCACCCATTCTGTGAAGCACCCGGGCAACTACCTCGCCGGCTCGTCTCATTTTATCCAGTTCTCTTTGTGACTTAATATTAATCATTCATTGCCTCAATCTATTGTACAAAGCTTATTATCTCAATTAAGCTCTACTTTTCAACACATCTAAAATCTCACGGGTAGTTTCCTCAATAGTCTTTTCCCCATCAAAATTTTGAATCAATTTTCCCTCTGTATAATAATCAATAAGAGGACAGGTTTGTTTATGGTATGTAACAAGTCTTTCCTTAACAGTTTCCTCTTTGTCATCATCCCTTATGTAAAGCGGACTGTTGCAAACATCGCAAATCCCTTCCCTTTTAGGGGGATTATTTATCAAGTGATAGGTTTTCCCACATTGACACATTCTTCTCCCTGAAAGTCTTTTGACTAAGAGATTATCACTTGCAGTTATATTAATTACTATATCCACTTTGGCATTTAGCTCTTTAAGCATTTCATCAAACATTTTTGCCTGAATAATAGTCCTTGGAAAGCCATCCATAATAAACCCGACGGCGCAATCCTCTTGGCGCAACCTGTCATGGACAATATCCAGAGTAACATTATCGGGCACGAGCTTTCCTGCATCTATATATCTCTTTGCAAGCTCACCTAACGGAGTCTGCATTTTAATATTGGTTCTAAATATATCGCCCGTAGATATGTGGGGTATATTAAAATCTTTAGATAAAATCTTAGCCTGTGTTCCTTTCCCAGCCCCTGGAGGCCCTAATAGTACTATTCTCATAATATCATCCCTCGTTTAGCTTAACATCGATGTAATTCTACTAGCTATTAAGAACACCTTGCATTCAATACTTTGTAGTAATCAATGGCTAAAAAGCGGATGGTATTCATCCGCTTAGTACCATTAATAAATACTACTCAAGAAAGCCTTTATAGTGTCTCATCATAAGCTGTGATTCAATCTGTTTAGCAGTTTCAAGAGCAACACCGACCATAATAATTATGGATGTTGAGCCAACCCATATGTTTTTAATGCCTGTAATTAATTCCAATATGCTAGGCAGTAATGTAATGATTGCCAGGAAGGCCGCTCCAAACCATGTAACCCTTCTAAGTACACTTCCAATGTAATCGCTGGTCGGCTTTCCTGGGCGGATTCCCGGAATAAAGCCACCGTTCTTACGAATATTATTGGCAACTTCTACTGGATTAAACGAAACCATAGTGTAGAAGAATGTAAAGAACAACACTAGCAATGCCATGAAAACAGCATATAATGGATTACTGCTGAAATCTTTTAATGATAATAGAAAATTGCTTGTAGTATTCGGAGCAACTAGGGCAATTATTGTAGGAACAAACATCATTATTGATGAAGCAAAAATTATAGGCATAACACCAGCTGAGTTAACCTTCATGGGTATATGAGTGCTTTGCCCACCGTACATTTTACGACCTACAACCCTTTTAGCATACTGTACCGGAATTCTTCTCTCTGCTTGAGTAACATATATAACAAACATTATTACCGCAGCAAATACTACTACAAGAGCCAAGGCAATCAGCAGACCCACTGCAAGCTGATCCTGCTCGGCATAGCCACGAACAATCAGATAAATTGAAGTAACTGCTGTCGGAGCTCTGGATATGATATTAACAAAAATTATAAGTGAAATACCATTTCCTATTCCATGTTCAGTAATTTGTTCACCAAGCCACATTATAAAGGCTGTACCAGCAGTAAGTGAAAGAACTATTGTGAGGTATGACCAGATATTACGGCCTGAAATAGCGTTGCCGAAACCAATGTACATAAAGGTTGCTTGTAAGAAACCTAAAATAATGGTTCCGTATCTGATCCACTCAGCAAGCTTCTTTCTACCTTCTTCGCCTTCCTTCTGCATTCTTTCAAGTGCAGGGATAGCTATGGTTAGAAGTTGAATTATAATGGAGGCATTAATGTACGGTTGTATTCCCATAGCAAATATACTTGCTCTCTCAATCGCACCGCCACCCATAATATTCATAATACCGAGCATGCCTCCTTGTGTCTGAACCATGGAGGCAAGCACTGCTTTGTCAATTCCCGGAACGGGAATTGCAACGCCAATTCGGTATACCAACAATAACAAAAGTGTTGCAATTATCTTCTTTCTGACATCTACTACACGCCAAGCGCTTTTTAGTGGAGTGAATACACTATCCATGCTATATCACCTCGGCCTTTCCTCCTAAAGCTTCTATCTTTTCGGAGGCAGACTTTGTAAATCTTGCTGCCTTGACAGTAAGCTTTTTTGTAAGATTACCATTTCCGAGAACGACAATTCCTTCATTAATTTTGCTTATGATACCTTTTTCTTTCAATAACTCAGCTGAAACCTCTGTTCCGTTTTCAAAGCATTCAAGATCTGAAAGCTTAACTTCGGTATAAACCTTTTTGAACATTGCGTTAGTGAAGCCTCTCTTTGGTACTCTTCTGAAAAGAGGCATTTGTCCGCCTTCGAAGCCAACTCTGACACCGCCGCCTGATCTGGCCTTCTGGCCCTTATGACCTTTGCCTGCGGTTTTTCCATTTCCTGTACCGTGGCCTCTACCTTTGCGTTTTGGAGCCTTATTAGGTGCTCCAGGTCTTAGTTCAAATAATTCCACTGGTTGCACCTCCTTTATATTTCTTCTACTTCAACTAAATGTGATACTTTGTTTATCATTCCACGAATCTGAGCATTGTCTTTTTGAACAACACTATGCCCGATTTTACGAAGACCCAGGGCAGCTACAGTAGCCTTCTGATCTTCTTTGGATGCTATTGTACTCTTTTTTAAAGTAATCTTCAACTTGCCCATGAAGGCTACCTCCTATCCTAAAATATCCTCGACTTCTTTACCTCTAAGCTTTGCAACCATTTCTACAGTTCTTAATTGAGAAAGGCCCTCTATGGTAGCATGTACCATATTCGTAGGATTATTTGAGCCTAGAGACTTTGTGTAAATATCTTTTATTCCTGCTAACTCTAAAACCGCTCTGACAGGTCCACCGGCGATAACACCAGTACCCTCTTTAGCCGGCTTTAATAAAACCTTGCCTGCACCGTATACTCCCATGGAATCATGGGGAATAGTAGTTCCTACAGTGGGTATGAAAATGAGGTTCTTTTTAGCATCTTCAATACCTTTACGGATGGCATCAGGAATTTCTGCAGCTTTTCCACTACCAACTCCTACATATCCGTTTTCATCACCAACAACAACTAGTGTGCTAAATCTGAAATTTCTACCACCCTTAACAACCTTGGTAACACGTCCAATATGCACAACCTTTTCCTTCAGGTCTAAAGTACTTGGATCAATTTTCTGCAATTTGTTCCCCTCCTTCTATTAAAGAATCTAATCAGAATTCGAGGCCGGCTTCTCTTGCGCCGTCAGCGAGTTCCTTGATCCTTCCATGATAAAGGTAGCCACCTCTGTCGAAAACTACCTGTTTAATTCCCTTGTCAATTGCTTTTGTTCCAATCAGCTTGCCAACCTCTTTTGCTGCTTGCTTGTTGCCTGTGTAGTCAAGCTTTTCTTTGAGAGCACCGTCTAATGAGGATGCTGCAACCAGAGTGGTGCCGCTTACATCATCGATAATCTGAGCATAAATATGCCTTGCGCTCCTGAAAACATTTAAGCGAGGAATCTCGGCAGTGCCCGATATCTTTCTGCGCACACGCGCATGCTTGCGAAGTCTAATCTTGTTTTTTTCGATTTTCTTTATCATCTAACACTCACTCCTTTCTATTAAGCCTTACCCTTGGCTCCGGCCTTACCTTCCTTACGAATAATAACTTCGTCGGAATACTTAATGCCTTTGCCCTTGTATGGTTCGGGTGGACGCGTCTTGCGAATCTGCGCAGCAACCTCACCAACAAGTTGCTTATCAGCACCCTTTACTATAATAGTATTAGCTGATGGAGCCTCAATGGTAATACCCTTTGGTTCCTCAAACTCAACAGGGTGAGAATATCCAATAGTAAGGATGAGTTTCTTACCTTGTTTCTGTGCTCTAAAGCCAACACCAACAATTTCAAGCTGTTTCTCAAATCCCTTTGAAACACCTGTTACCATGTTACTGATAAGTGAGCGGGTTAACCCGTGAAGGGATCTGTTCTGCTTTTCATCGTTAGGACGCTTAACAGAAATAATATTGCCTTCTTTTTCAACTATCATATTTGGGTGAAAGCTTGAGATCAGGTTTCCTAATGGACCCTTAACGCTAATGTTGTTACCATCAAGCTTTACATCTACCCCTGCCGGTATCTCAATCGGCATTTTACCTATACGTGACATGTGTTCTACCCTCCACTCCTTATATTGAGAGCAATATTATTCAGAATTCTCAAAAAATGTTGATTTGATATCTGATTGCTCTTTTCAGGATCATAATAATGTTAAATTAATTTACATTAAATTACCAGACAAATGCCAGAATTTCTCCGCCAACACCGCGTTTTCTTGCCTCTTTATCAGTGATAACGCCTTGTGATGTGGAAACAATAGCAACACCTAGACCACCTAATACCTTAGGAATCTCATCCTTCTTAGCAAATACACGTAAGCCAGGTTTGCTGATTCTCTTAATTCCGGTAATAACGTTTTTCTTATTATCTACATACTTCAGGGTAATTCTAATAATTCCCTGCTTTTTATCATCAATTTCAATGAAGCTCTTTACATAACCCTCATCAAGCAAAATCTGTGCTATTTGCTTTTTGAGATTTGATGCTGGAATATCCACAGTCTGATGATTTGCCCCTGCGGCATTCCTTATCCTTGTAAGCATATCTGCAATTACGTCAGTCGCATGCATTGTTACAGACCTCCTTTCGCTCCTCTTACCAGCTAGCCTTCTTCACACCTGGTATCTGGCCCTTATATGCTAATTCCCTAAAGCAAAGACGGCAAATACCGAACTTCCTCATATATGCATGAGGTCTGCCGCAGAGCTTGCAACGGTTATAATACCTTGTGGAATACTTTGGCGTTCTTTGCTGCTTGAGTCTCATGGATTTTTTTGCCATTTGTTTTACCTCCTTTAGCTCATCTTAAACGGCATTCCGAGAAGCAGTAATAATTCCCTTGCTTCCTCATCGGTCTTTGCAGTTGTAACAAATGTGATATCCATACCACGGATTTTATCGATTTTATCATATTCGATTTCCGGGAATATCAATTGTTCTTTAATGCCCATTGTGAAATTACCGCGACCATCAAAGGAGTCAGGACTGATTCCTCTGAAGTCTCTAACTCTTGGAAGAGCTACGTTAAAGAGTTTATCAACAAACTCGTACATTTTTTCGCCTCTGAGTGTTGTTTTACAACCAATATTCATTCCTTCACGAAGCTTAAATGCTGCAACAGACTTCTTAGCCTTTAAAATAACACTTTTTTGTCCGGAAATAACTGCCATATCGTTAGCTGCAGCTTCCATGGCCTTAGGGTTATCCTTAACTTCCCCTACGCCCATATTCAGTACTACCTTAACAAGCTTAGGAACCTGCATTGGAGAACTGTAATTAAACTTATTCTGCAGTGCCGGAGCAACTTCATTTTTATACTTGTCAAGCAATCTTGGCATGTTTCGTCAACCTCCTTAAGGATTTACTCCTTATTCTCACCGATAATGTCTATTACTGCGTCGCACTTCTTGCAAATTCTTGCCTTCTTGCCATCATCCATCAGCTTGCGGCCGATTTTTGTTGGTTTACCGCACTTCTTGCAGATATACATTACCTTACTAACATTAATCGGGGCTTCCTGGCGGATTATGCCGCCTTCATTAAGTCCCTTGCTTGGGTTAGGCTTAACATGCTTGGAGATAAGATTAATTCCCTCAACAACAACCTTTCCATGACGGTGATCAACGCTAAGAACTTTGCCTTTTTTGCCTTCTCTGCCACCTGGTCTGGGACCATCCTTACCATTAAGGATATATACTAAATCTCCCTTTCGGATATATGTTTTAACGTGTGGTTTTGCCATTATGTCAAGCCTCCTTTCTACAGTACTTCCGGTGCAAGAGAAATGATCTTCATATAATCTTTGTCTCTCAATTCCCTAGCTACCGGACCAAATATACGTGTTCCTCTTGGGTTGCCATCATCCTTCAGAATAACAGCAGCGTTTTCATCAAATCGGATAGAGGAACCATCTGCTCTTTTTAATCCTTTTACAGTACGCACTATAACAGCTTTAACAACTTCGCCCTTTTTAACAACACCGCCGGGTGTTGCATTTTTAACTGAGCAAACTATTACATCGCCGATATTTGCATATTTTCTCTTACTGCCACCGAGGACTTTAATACAGTATAACTCCTTGGCGCCAGTGTTATCAGCAGACTTTAAACGACTTTCTGCTTGAATCATGTCCCAACGCCTCCTTTACTTCGCCTTCTCAATAATCTCAACCAGTCTCCATCTTTTATCTTTGCTGAGGGGCCTGGTTTCCATTACTTCCACGCGATCTCCAATACTACATACGTTATTTTCATCATGTGCTTTGAGCTTGTAAGTCCTCTTGATATATTTCTTAACTAAAGGATGCTTTACACTATCCTCAACAGCAACAACGATTGTTTTATCCATTTTATTGCTTATGACCTTACCAGTCATGGTTTTTCTTAAACCTCTATTAGCCACGCGGAACAAACCTCCTTCCAGGTTTTAAGCTTTATTAATTTCTCTTTATTCCGAGTTCCATTTCACGGATTATTGTTTGTACCCGTGCTATGTTCTTCTTACAATCCTTAAGCTTCATCGGATTCTCAAGCTGGCTTGTAGCATGCTGGAATCTAAGCTTAAACAACTCCGATTTCAGTTCTGCGAGCTCAAGATTAAGCTCCTCACGTGTCTTCTCTCTAAGTTCCTTCAGTTCAGACGCCTTCATTATCTACACCTACCTCTTCCCCTCGTGCTACTATTTTACACTTAACGGGCAATTTGTGGGATGCAAGCCTTAACGCTTCTCTTGCTTGTTCTTCGGGAACACCAGCAATTTCAAAAAGAACACGTCCCGGCTTGACAACCGCAACCCAATACTCTGGAGAACCCTTACCGGAACCCATTCTGGTCTCAGCTGGCTTCTTGGTTACAGGTTTGTCGGGGAAAATCTTAATCCAAACACTTCCGCCTCTTCTGGTAAATCGGGTCATAGCAATACGAGCTGCTTCAATCTGATTACTGGTAATCCAAGCCGGATCAACCGCCTGCAAACCAAACTCGCCGTCTGATACGACGTTACCACGCAATGCCTTACCTGTCATACGACCTCTGTGAACTCTTCTATATTTTACTCTCTTAGGCATCAACATAATTATCTGTCTCCCCCTTCCTTCTTTTCCTTTTTCTTAGTGGGAAGAACTTCACCCTTATAAATCCAGACCTTAATGCCTATCTTTCCATATGTGGTGTTTGCTTCAGCAAAACCATAGTCAATATCAGCACGAAGTGTCTGAAGAGGGATAGTACCTTCTGCATAATGTTCTACTCTGGCTATTTCAGCTCCGCCAAGTCTACCTGATGCCTGAGTTTTAATACCCTTTGCACCAGCCTTCATTGTTCTTGACATCGCCTGCTTCATAGCTCTACGGAATGATACACGCTTCTCAAGCTGAGCTGCAATGTTTTCTGCAACTAGTTGTGAAACCACATCAGAGTTCTTGATTTCTGTAATGTTAAGAATTACACTTTTACCTGTCATCTTCTCCAACTCTTTTCTGAGAGCCTCGATGCCAGAGCCCTGCTTGCCTATAACAATACCGGGCTTTGATGTATGAATGTTAATCTTAACCTTGTTCGCAGCACGCTCAATTTCAATTCTGGCGATTCCAGCTATATAAAGCTTTTTCTTAAGATATTTACGAATCTTAACATCTTCAACTAGGAAGTTGCTGAAATCTTTAGAATTCGCGTACCACTTTGTATCCCAATCCTTTATAATTCCTATTCTTAGTCCATGCGGATTAACTTTTTGGCCCATTTTACAACCTCCTATTTAGCCCTTTCCTTGAGTATCAATGTAATGTGACTGGTCCTCTTCCGTATACGGAATGCTCTGCCTTGCGCCCTTGGTCTAATTCTTTTTAGAGTGGGGCCCTGGTTGGCATATATCTCAGACACATAGAGATTGTCTCTATTGAGCTGGTTGTTGTTAACAGCATTTGCTTCAGCAGATTTCAGCAATTTATAAAGGATCTCTGATGCATTACTTTGTACATATTTCAATATGCCGTATGCCTCATCAAGGTCTTTATTTCTTACTAAATCTATTACTAATTGTGCTTTTCTTGTTGAAACTCGTGCATGCATTACAGTTGCTCTTCCTTCATCCTTACCGATTCCTAGAGCTTTTCTCTCCTTCTTCGCAAGAATGTGCAACTTATCCGCTTTTCTGCGGGTCTTACCATATTGTTCAAGAAGCTCCTCCTTTTTTTCCAGGAGCTCTTCATGTGTCATTATCTTCTTGCCCAAGTCATTTCCTCCTTCCGATCAAGAGTATATTACTTCTTGAGCCTGGTCGTTTTTTCGCCCTTGCTGTGCCCTCTGTAGGTGCGTGTAGGGGAAAACTCACCAAGCTTATGACCAACCATATCTTCTGATATAAAGACCGGAACATGCTTGCGTCCATCATGAACTGCAATGGTATGTCCGACCATCTCAGGAAAGATGGTAGAGGCGCGTGACCAAGTCTTTAATACTTTTTTCTCGTTCTTCTCATTCATTTCGACAACCCTTTTTAAGAGTTTTGGCTCTACAAAGGGTCCCTTTTTTACTGATCTGCTCACAGTATTAACCTCCTTATTCCATCTTACTTCTCGTTACGTCTCTTAACGATTAACTTATCGCTAGGCTTATTCTTCTTGCGTGTCTTATATCCAAGAGTAGGTTTGCCCCATGGTGTCAACGGACTCGGCATACCAATCGGGGACTTACCTTCACCACCACCGTGAGGGTGATCGCTCGGATTCATTACAACACCACGAACTGTAGGTCTTATGCCCATCCAGCGTTTTCTTCCTGCCTTACCAATGGATATATTCTCATGTTCTAAATTGCTGACCTGGCCGATCGTAGCTCTGCAACGCATTTGAATTTTTCTTACTTCTCCTGAAGGAAGCCTTACCTGTGCATAAGAACCTTCTTTTGCCATAAGCTGAGCTTCATTACCTGCAGATCTTACTAACTGTCCACCCTTACCAGGCTTCAATTCAATGTTATGGATTACAGTACCCAACGGTATATTCTCCAATGGGAGTGCGTTTCCAGGTTTAATATCGGAACCTTCTCCTGAGAAAACCGTATCACCTACTTTAAGACCATTTGGTGCCAGAATGTATCTTTTTTCACCATCTGCATAAGCGAGAAGAGCTATAAGAGCTGATCTATTTGGATCGTACTCTATTGCAGAAACCTTTGCTGGGATTCCGTCCTTATCTCGTTTAAAATCGATGATTCTATACTTCTGTTTTGCTCCTCCGCCACGATGGCGAACGGTGATCCTGCCGTAGGAGTTTCTCCCGGCTTTTTTTCTAAGCGGGGCAAGAAGGCTTTTTTCT
>JAAYTU010000010.1 GCA_012523705.1 Clostridiaceae bacterium | reverse complement strand
ACTTTTTTGAAATAAAAGGTCACAAAGCTATGGATTTTGAAAACACTCTATGATTTCAAGATGCCGAGGAATATTTGCTTATTGCAGCTTTTGATTAGTGCCTTTTAGCAACTAGGGGGGACATAATCGTGTATAGATTAAAAGAACCTATTACCATAGGGGCAATTGAATTATTAACAAAAGAAACATCATGTCAGCTTCAAGGCACTTTAATCAAGACTCCTTTAGGATATAGATTTAAGACAGATTGCAATGAATGCTCTTGCGAAAAATGTGCGGTTGATCTGCCTGATATCGTTAGCACCACCTTCTTCACAGAAAATAATGGTAAAATATATGAATACAATGCTTCGTTGGAATATAAAGACAGATACAATATCTATATATCCAAACTAACTCACAAGCCTACATATGACTACTTTAGTTTACTATGGGATTTAGATGGAATTCTGCTCAGGAAAGGCACTGTCATGTCCGAGGCTTCAATATACAGGATAGGCGGTAATTCTGTAAGCTTTTATATTAATGAGAATCCAGCCCAGGATCAAAGTATTCTGAAAAAAATAAATAATGTAATAATTATCTTCGAGGATGGCAGCACTATTAAAGTTTCCGGTAAGATTACAAAGATGATGAAAGTGAATTGTAAGCTATACTGTGATTTTAAATATCTTAATATATTAGAACGTGACAGAGATAATATATTCAAACAGATTTTTGAAAAACAAGCCAGCTTGAGGAACAGGCTTTTATATCCCAAACGACCACAGACATTACCTTTACCGCCAAAAATATATTCCTAGTACCGCCACAAACCTGTCTGTTTTAATGAGATTTGCAATAATAAAAAACCCTTTCTACGAAAGGGTCTCCCTACAAATAATGGTGGAGGCGGCGGGAATTGAACCCGCGTCCGAAACCGTATTCACAAGAGCTATCTCCGGGTGCAGTTCATGATTTTTCATTCCCTCTGCTATACGCCCATGAACAGGCTTACAGCTTCAGTAGCTTCATTTGTCATGCACAGCTCAAAGCTTTGCCGTGTCACGTTCACCACTAATCGACGCCCTGTTCTAAGCCGTGGTAATCTTAGGCAGGACGGCAGCCTTAATTAGGCTGCGTAAGCTAAATTGCTATTATTGTTAGCGTTTATTTTAAGTCTCCCGTTTTTTAAAGTGGCCAACGAGAATCCACTACCCGCTTCTCTAGCTTCAACAATCCCGTCGAAACCTTAACGCCCCCGATTAAGGGGTTGCTAACAATTATATTATATCATGTCTGTCAAGTTTTATGCGTATATTATTACTATCGTGAATAGTCTTTTAGCTTTCTGTCTATTTGCCGCATTGCATCCTTTTTAGCAATATCGGCACGTTTATCATAAAGCTTTTTACCCCGTGCTACTCCCAGCGCAACCTTAACCATACCCTTTTTAAAGTAGAGGCTTAAAGGCACAAGCGTCAGCCCTTGCCTTTGGGTAAGACCGATAAGCTTGTTGATTTCATGACGATGGAGCAGGAGCTTTTTCACCCTGATTGGGTCATGGTTAAATCTGTTACCCATGTCATAGGGGCTTATGTGAAGATTGTACACAAATACCTCACCGTTTTTTATGGCAGCATAACTATCCTGAAGATTTGCGCGCCCTAAACGTAGGGACTTAACTTCAGTTCCTGTCAGGGAAATGCCGGCTTCGATAGTTTCCTCAATAAAGTACTCATGCCTTGCTTTTCGGTTTTGTACGATAATTTTTCTTCCTTCTGCCATATCTATTCCTTCAATAACCTCATCACGATTAACGCAAAAACCGTGTAATATCTTACACGGCTCTTACTTGGTACACCATCGGGGGCTCGAACCCCGGACGCCCTGATTAAGAGTCAGGTGCTCTACCAGCTGAGCTAATGGTGCGTATTATGTCTGTCTTATGTATCTTATTGTTAAACCATAAAGCGCCGAAACTGTTTTATGGCCTAAGCTACTTTGACATTATAATTGAATCGTTAAGCGATGTCAATAACTTTTTACCTTCATTTTTTTCTGTTTTCTAGAGAAGTCAAACATCTGTGACACGACTTCTGAAAAATTACTCTAAATAATGCCGAGGGTTCTTTTTATACTCTCAACTCTTTTAGGGCACGAAATCGTCCCCCGACTTAATGAGACAGGAACCTCCCTGTCTAGCTGTCTTGCCCAAGAAACAGAACCATCCCCTGTATTAATGAGACACAGAACCGTCCCCTGGCTTAATTCATGATTTGACTACCTACTATATAAATAGTAAAATATTGTATACTGTGGTTATTCCCATTGTCTAAATGTCGGGAGCGATATAATGAATGCTAAGCATATTAACTTCTTTCTCCTTATTATCTTGATAATAGCAGTTATTGCCTATTTTTTTGTTGCCCATAATAATCAAAATGTGACAGCTGAGGAACTGATTAGTCTTGATTATGAAAATGGTTATTATAAAAAGGTTGTTACAGAATGTGACAAGGAGCTAAAGAACAATCCGGATAATTATTTTTTTCTCCTTTACAAAGGGCACTCGCTGTATGAGTTGGGCGAATATCAGGAGGCCATAGAAGTATATGAAAAGCTCGAGAGTTTAGATTCTGCCGATCCCATTGTTTACGAGAACATGAGCTCCTCTTATCATTTATTAGACCAGAAAAACGAGGCTCTTAGATGCATAGATAAAGCTCTCAGTCTGGATCCGAATTCGTCCGATTTTTATATAGGGAAAGGCTATATTCTAGACAGCCTTGAGGAATATGAGCAGGCTATAGAAACCATGGACCAATTGCTCCTTATCGATCCTGATAATTATGAGGCTTATTACATAAAAGGGCTTGCTTATACAAAGATAGAAGAATACGACATTGCAAACGCTATGTTTAACAAGGGCATCTCCTTAAATCCTGATTATGCAGAGTTATATGTGGGAAAGGCATGGATTAAATTCGAGGAATATAACTATTCAGATTGTATAGAATACTGTAATAAAATGCTTGAAAAATTCCCGAGAAACGCTGATTTAATCTGGTATAAAGCTGACTCTTATTTCGCTAAGCAAGATTTCCCCAATGCTCTAACACTCTATGATGATTTGTTGAAAATGTATCCCAGGAATGATCTTGTTTCCACTTTTCTGGCCTGGCAATATTATTATCTTCAGGACTATGAAAATGCATTGGTATATACAGAAAAGGCACTTAATCTAAACGCCGATAATATAGAAGCATTAGAATTAAAAAAATTGCTTGACGAGGCACAGAAGCCCGAATCTGAGCGTATTGCAAATTTCGTAAGGGAGAATTATTTATATAAGGATAAGGTCTCAGGTTTTGATTCTATTGTTAACGAGTTTTCTGTTAAAGGTGATGTGGATATCGATGAAATAAATGATTTCCTGAATAGTATCAGGTACGAGGAGGACTACTTTACCTTTTTAATAGATGAACAGGATTATGAATTAATGGAACTTGAAGATATGAACAGCCATATAAACTACGATATTCTTTTTGATGAGAATGGGAGAAAAACAATATACATTAGCTTTGATGTATTTACTTTTGGAATTGCAAATGAGTTCAGGGAAATAATTAATGATATATCTGATTCAGAAAACTGCGATCTTATAATTGATCTGCGGGATAATGGAGGCGGATTGGCTTACACAACAAATGTAATTCTTGATATATTGTTACCTGAATGCGTTACTAGCTATATCATTTACAGGGATGGCTCTATAGATGTTAATAATTCTGATAAGAATCATGTTGAATTCAATCATATTTATGTCTTTGTTAATAGCAATTCTGCCAGCAGCTCAGAATTATTGTCCCTCGGACTAAAAAAGCATCTTGATAATGTTACAATTGTCGGTATCCCAACTGTTGGAAAAGGTGTAGGGCAAAGCGTCTTTGACGAAAAGAAAGAAAAATATATGATATTATTAGTCAATCACTACTGGAATGTTAAAGAAATTAACATACAGGGTATGAACATTGATCCGGATATTTATGTGGAAACCGATTCTATAGATGTATATTTTTCAAGTATAGGTAAACAGCTATATTGAATTATCTTCAATCCCAGATTCCACCCCTGTTATCACCGTTCCCTTTACATTCACACAAAACTTGTTTATCATTTGACATACAGGCGGTGTTATCTATTATGAATCGATTTGATAAATTTCTTAAGCATAGACATATTCTACTTATTCACTATAAAATGGGTGATATGACCAAGAGTGAATTTATTGAGGATAGTTATCAATACATGGAGAGTCTCGGAATCAAGCCTTTTAAAAGGGTTGATAATATTAAGAAGGCAGTATACAATTACCACTATTACAATGTAAGTGCGAAATACTGGCAGTGGATAGCCCGGGATCCCAAGAATTCTGCGAAGGAACGTAGTTCATATTATTCCCAGTCAATTGATCTATATTATAAAAAAGATCTCGCAACTATGTCCTTATTAAGAATCATTGATTTTGATGTGGAATCATATTATGTGCGGGTAAAATCGCCTAAACTAAAAAACAAGCTTATTGAAATAGTTATAAAGGATCCTGATATTTTATTTGAGATCAATGCCTTCCATTCTGTCAGCGGATTATCTGAGAATGATTATCTTATATTGCATACTAAGAGCGATTTCATTGCGAATGCATTAAAAAACAATGGTGTTCTTTATGATGATAAAAGAAAATCATTAACAGACAGTTATATAAACCAAAAGTATTAGCCAAACACTGTTCAACTTTTCACACGGCTAGATTTGATAAATCTCTATAAAACAAAGAGCCTTAACCTTTTTTCTGGTCAGGCTCCTATAATTATTAACCTTTAATGATGCTCTGCCTCTTCCTTTGTTTTATGAACTGTTCCAAAGGGATGCTGAGGAGGCGCATATATTGAATACAATTTTAATGGTCGATTTCCTAAGTTAATTAAATTATGCCATGTACCGGCAGGAATAATGATTGCATAATTCCCATCTACTCTTCGCTGGTAGTCCAGCTTGTCCTTCCTGCTACCCATTTTGACCAGGCCATATCCGGCCTCGACACGTATAAATTGGTCAAGATTAGGGTGCATTTCAAGCCCTATATCTCCTCCGACTCTTATGCTCATTAGTGTTACTTGAAAATGCTTGCCTGTCCAAAGCGCAATACGATAGTTAGGATTCAGTCTTGAAAATCTGTCTATATTTACTATCAGAGGCTCTGGACCGTAATCACGCAAACCGCCATCTGCACGCTT
>JAAYTU010000068.1 GCA_012523705.1 Clostridiaceae bacterium | reverse complement strand
TTGTGGTAAGTTGTGTTGAAAATGATTATTTATAGACATTTTTATTGGTTATAGTACATAATTAGTGATATAATTACAATAAGATTAACATATGGAGAACTGGCATGATACATATTGAAAAAGTTGTGACCAAAAAACAACGGGACAGATTTATCAAATTTCCTTTTAAGCTTTATGCAGATAACCCTTATTGGGTTCCTCCATTGATTTCAGATGAAATATTTACTTTGGATGCTAATAAAAATCCAGCCTTTGATTTTAGCGAGGCTGAGTTATGGGTCGCCTATAAAGATGGCGAGATTGTAGGGCGTATTGCCGGAATTATTAGCCATAGCTATATAGAAAAATGGGGAAAGCGTTATGCAAGATTTGGGTGGATTGATTTTATCGATGACATCGAGGTTAGCAGCGCTTTATTGGGAGCTGTTGAAAGCTGGGCTAAGGAAAAGGGAATGGATGCTATTCACGGGCCTTTAGGCTTTTGCGATCTGGACCATCAAGGTATGCTGGTTGAGGGATTTGAGGAATTAGGGACCTTTATAACCATTTACAATTTTCCATACTACATGGAGCATATGGAGAAACTTGGTTATGTAAAGGATGTTGATTGGATTGAAATTGACATAAAGGTACCTGATGATGAGAGAATAGAGAAAATCTCTGCCCTTGCTGAACGAGCGAAAGAAAAATATGGTTTAAAGGTTGTTCCTTTTAAAAAGCCTAAGGATCTAATACCATATGTGCCTGAGATTTTTGACTTATTAAACAAGGGATATGAAGGTCTTTACGGGGTTGTTCCCATTACAAAAAGACAGGTTGATTGTTACGTCAAGCAGTTTTTCTCCTTTGTTAATGTTGACTTTATCTGTCTCATAAAGGATTCGGAGGATAAGATAGCCGGATTCGGAATTATTCTTCCTTCGCTTTCAAAGGCTGCACAGAAGAGTAAAGGACGCCTTTTCCCCTTTGGGTTCGTTCATTTTCTTAAAGCAATAAAGAAAAATGATACTCTGGATTTATATTTAGTTGCTATTAGACCGGAATTGAAATCAAAAGGAGTTCCTTTTGTTATGCTGGATGAATTAACCCGAGCAGCACTTAAAAATGGTATATCCCAAGCAATTGCGTCTCCAGAGCTTGAAATGAATCGTGCGGTTCAATCTATGTGGCGCAACTATGATACCCGTGTTCACCGCAGAAGAAGATGCTTTATTAAGCATCTAAACAATACACACATTGAAAGTAATACATCTGAGTAAACTACATGTAGTATAACTTAATTATTCAACATTGCCGGCATTATATCTGATCTTCGTTAGTTCAATTTAAGGTGCTTATTTAATATACTAAAATACATAAACTATATTATGAATTGTTTATAAGGAGGATAGAATATGGAAAACTTATATCCTTATTTGTGGCTTATTCTTATTGTGATTCTAATTCTCATTGAAGCAGCTACAGTGAGCCTTACAACTATATGGCTGGCGGGGGGAGCCTTGTTTGCCCTGTTTTTCTCTATGCTGTCACTTCCGTTATACGCTCAGATTACTGTGTTTCTTCTTATTTCAATAATTTTGATAATATTTACAAGGCCTGTCGCAATAAAGCATCTGAAAATAGGTAAATATAAAACCAATGCAGACTTACTAATTGGTCAGACTGGCATAGTACTTAAAGATATATTTGAGCACAAAACCGGACAAGTAAAGGTTAAAGGTCAAATCTGGACTGCTGTAGCCGAATCGGAGGATTTTATTGCTGCAGATACTGAAGTTGTCGTTAAGGCTATAGAAGGCGTAAAGCTTGTTGTTATAAGCGCCGAACAGTAGCTTTAAATTAATATTTAATTTATTAGGAGGTAAGGCATGGAATATGTACTAATTGGATTGATAGTACTATTGATTCTCATTATTATCAGCAACATTAAAGTTGTACCACAGGCACAGGCCTACATAATTGAAAGACTCGGTGCGTATAAGGAAACATGGGAGGTGGGTCTCCATTTTAAGGTTCCCTTGCTTGACAAAGTTGCTAACCGGGTTTCGCTTAAGGAAAGGGTATTAGATTTTCCGCCCCAGCCTGTTATAACTAAAGACAATGTTACAATGCAAATTGACACAGTGGTATATTACTTTGTAAGTGACCCTAAGCTATATACTTATGGTGTTGAGCGTCCTTTAATGGCAATTGAGATGTTAACTACAACAACTCTTCGTAATATTATTGGAGATTTAGAGCTGGACGATACTCTGACTTCCCGTGATACTATCAACGATAAAATGCGAATTATTCTTGACGAAGCAACTGATCCATGGGGAATAAAGATTACTCGTGTAGAACTTAAGAATATTCTTCCTCCAGCTGATATTCAAAACGCAATGGAAAAACAGATGAGAGCAGAGCGTGAAAGAAGAGAGGCAATTCTCAGAGCAGAGGGTGAAAAAACTGCAAGCATTCTCGTTTCTGAGGGTAAAAAGCAGTCTGCAATTCTAGAAGCTGAAGCAGATAAAGCATCTGCAATTTTAAGAGCGGAGGCCGAAAGGGAAGCCGCTATCCGTATTGCCGAGGGTCAAGCTGAAGCTATATTGAAGATAAAAGAGGCAACAGCACTAGGTTTAAAACTAATAAAGGATCAGGAGCTGACAAAAGAGGTTGTTGCCCTTCGCAGCTTAGAAGCCTTTGAAAAAGCTGCAGATGGCAAATCTACAAAAATTATTATTCCATCGAATATTCAGGATATTGCCGGTCTGGTAACATCGGTGAAAGAGTTGGCTAAAGAATAGAGAAGAGGATTTAAGCTAATAGAAAAGTCCTGATTAAAAATGGCTAAAATATTCATGTTAGAGGCTGGAAGTAAGATTATGGTACAATCTGTCTTCAAGCCTCTATCTTTTTGCTATGATAAGCCATTAACGATACTCCTCAATATTCTGCTTATATTCCGCCATAAGCAGATCTACCATTCTTCCGTAGCTTTTCACCCCATCTGTCTGGCCATTAAGTTTTAAGTAGGTATCGTTTATTTTGTTGGCGATTTTTTGAGTTTCACCTTGAAATTGTTGCCAATATGCACTTCTGCTTTCTATATCTCGCCGATATTCATTACTATAGTATTCAATAAGGTTGAAATACCTGTCAGGATCCTCGGCATAAAGAGCATTCATGCAATATTGCAATGCCATGGAGCTGCCCGAGTACTTAAAATCTATATCAGGATGGGCCATGCATGCAATATATGCGACATAATTAGCCTCGTCCTCCCTGGCAATACCTCTTTGATGTGCCATTTCATGCATTGTGGTTGATGGAATTCCCATTTGTGGGGCATCAACATTTATGTTAGCCTCACCTGTAAGACAGGAATAAACTCCTGTAAAGTTTAAATGGGACATAACTCGTGATAGCAGTACAGGCTTAGGTCTTCCGTACTTCCCCTCCAAAAAGGGATATTGCTTTTCAAGGGTTACAAATCCTGCTTGAGCGCGCGCAAATATGGATTTATAGCCCCCGTCCATTTGCATAACCCCTGTTTCATCTTCAGAAACCTGTTCTCTAAGTTCGTTTGTCTTGTCAATATGCCATTTGCATAATGCCTCTAATTCGTCAATGGATGACTCTTCAATCTTTAAATCAATATTCTCTGAAAAGGGAAGTCTCTCATAATTAAGATTCCAGATTGTTGCCTGGATAAAATAGCAGAGGGACCCAACCATAATTATATTTGTTATAAATGGTATAAATACACTTGCTTTGCCTACGCTGAATGCCTTAATAATAAGATATATAAGACGTACCAGGATGTATATTATCAGTGCAACCACAGCCAACTCAGCAAAAGAAAAGGGAACAAGGCCTGTGATTACGCTGACAGGCTGCATAATAAATTTATATATTCCTCTGGAGTAATACATCTCAGCAAAATCTGGAGATTCTGCCATGAGCTTTCTTATCAGTATGGCAAGAGGTATAAATAATAGAAATAGCAGTTTCCACTTGTGGCTTTTCTTAGTTTTTATGGTCTTTCTATTGTGTAGATTATTAGTATTCATATATCCCTTTCTCTTATATTTACTACTATTATTCTATCATCAATTACAAATTTTAAAATATATTAATTAATAGAAGAAATTTTTTCATATTTTATGTATAATAAAGAAAAGCAGAGATGATTTGCAAAAAAAAGCTTAAGGAGGCTAAAGCATGATCGAGAATTTGAATGGGGAATTGAAAAAATATTTGGAGGGAAAACCTGTAGTATCTGCTCTTCTTAGTTTTG
>JAAYTU010000067.1 GCA_012523705.1 Clostridiaceae bacterium | reverse complement strand
CCCAATATGGACAAGGTTCCGGGAGTGGATATGTCTACTGGTTCTTTAGGTCAGGGAATTTCTGCAGCAGTAGGCATGGCTCTGGCTGGGAAAATAGATAAGAAGGGCTACCGTGTCTTCGCAGTTTTAGGAGACGGTGAAATACAGGAGGGGCAGGTATGGGAGGCAGTCATGGCTGCTTCTCATTACAAGCTGGATAATCTTACTGCCTTTGTAGATTATAACGGCCTTCAAATTGACGGCAAAATAACAGAGGTTATGAATCCGGAACCAATTAAGGATAAGTTTGCGGCTTTTGGTTGGAACACAATAGAAATTGACGGACATGATTTTTCTCAAATTGAAGAAGCTGTCAATGCTGCAAAAGAGGTTAAAGGAAAGCCTACTATGATTGTGGCTCATACAGTTAAAGGTAAAGGCGTTTCTTACATGGAAGACGAAGCATCCTGGCACGGAAACGCTCCTAATAAGGAATTGGCAGATCAGGCTATAAAGGAGCTTCAGGATTATTATCAGGGATTACTATAATAACCATATATATAAACGATCCGGCCTTGCCGGTAGTTAGGAGGATACAATATGTCAGAAATGATAGCTACACGCGTAGCTTTTGGAAAAGCTTTAGCTGAAATAGGAAAAGATGAGAATATAGTTGTATTAAATGCCGATTTATCAAAATCAACGAGGACAGACTTTTTTCAGGATTTATATCCTGAAAGGCATTTCAATATGGGAATAGCAGAAGGAAATATGATGGCTGTTGCGGCAGGGCTGGCAAGCTGTGGGAAAACCGTCTTTGCAAGCACATTTGCAATTTTTGCCGCTGGAAGAGCCTATGATTCGGTGAGAAATTCAATTGGCTATCCCCATCTTAATGTCAAAATAGCAGCAACTCATGCAGGGATTACCTTAGGGGAGGACGGAGCTTCCCATCAGATGATAGAGGACATAGCTCTTATGCGGGCAATTCCCGGAATGACAGTAATTTCTCCTTCAGATGCGATATCTGCAACATCGCTTGTAAAGCTGGCAGCAGAAATGCATGGACCTGTTTATTTAAGACTAGGACGCCTGAATGTCCCAATTATCCATAGTTCCGACACTAAATTTGAAATCGGAAAGGGAGTTCAGATTAAAGAAGGTAAGGATCTTACTATAATTGCAAATGGATATATGGTTGATCCTGCATTAAAAGCAGCCCAGGCACTTGAACAAGAAGGTATTTCTGCCAGAGTTATTGATATTCATACAATTAAGCCAATAGACACAGAAATAGTTATTAAGGCAGCAAAAGAAACCGGTGCAATTTTGACCTGTGAGGAACACAACGTGTTTGGCGGCTTAGGCAGTGCCGTTTCTGAGGTTGTTGTCAGAAACTCTCCTGTACCAATGGAGATATACGGCATTGAAGATACCTTCGGTGAATCGGGCAAGCCCGAGGATTTGATTGTTAAGTACGGATTAACTTCTGAAAATATTGTAGAAAAAGCGAAATTACTTTTTAACAGAAAAGGGTAAAGGCAGGTTTCTACTAAATAAATATTATATTATGCCGATATATGCACTATATAGTTGTTGCTATTATCAGGCCTTATTTAAAGAGGAGCATAATTAGGATATACAAAAGCAGGTGAAATAATGGATCTCGGAACGATTATAGGTTTATTTGCGGGCATAGCAGTTATTATCTATGGTATGTTTAGTGGTGGCGATGCATCGAGCTATATTGATGTTGGTTCCCTTATTGTAACCATGGGAGGCGGAATCTGTGCTACAATAATGAGTTTCCCATTAGGTGATACAATAAGAGCTGTTAAAGCATTTCCATTGATATTCAAAAAGCCGCAGGCGTCAGCTTTAGAAACTATAAGGATACTGGTGGAGTTATCTCAAAAGGCCAGAAGGGAAGGGCTCTTAGCCTTGGAGTCAGCTCAGGTAGACATAGAGGATGATTTCTTAAAGAAGGCTATGGAGCTTGTGGTGGACGGTATAGAAGCCGAAATTGTAAAGACCACAATGCAGCTGGATATTGATAGTATGGCGGTGAGGCACCAAGGTGTTCAAGAATATTGGAAACAGATGGGCTCCCAATTTCCCAGCTGGGGACTGATCGGTACACTTTTAGGTCTTATTAACATGCTGAAAGCCCTCGATGATCCTTCGGCTATCGGCCCTGCTATGGCTCTGGCGTTGTTAACGACCTTTTATGGATCTGTATTATCAAACTTTATCTGTAGTCCAATTGCCACAAAGTTGGGTAATAATAGTTCAGAGGAAATCCGGATGAGAGAAATGATGATGGAGGGAGTTCTTTCTATTCAATCAGGAGAAAACCCAAGATTAATGGAGCATAAACTGAAAACCTTCTTGTCACCTGATCAGAGAGCTAAGTATGAAGCGGCAGCAAGAGGGCAGGATGTTCAGGAAGGATCTGCAGCATAAAGGAAAACAGGTGAGGTAATGCCTAGAAGAAAAGAACCCGTAGAAGAAGGCGCGCCTAAATGGATGTCTACATACGGTGATTTGGTTACAAACTTATTAGTGTTTTTCGTTCTGTTGTTCTCCCTTTCTACTGTCGATGAAAGCAGATTTGATGAGATAGCGGCAAGCCTCTCAAACTCAATTATCAATTTTGGTGCGAATAATGCTATTCTTGATGGTAGTGGCAATAGTATAATAGCAATCGACTTTACGAAGTATGGTTCTGAGGAAGATGAAGCCAAACGCAAGGAAAAGTACCTGGAAGATGCTAAAGGGATGGTAGTGGATGCAGAGGGAAAACTGGAGGATAAGTATATTGATGATGCCAAAAATGATATAAGGGATGTTATAGAGGAACATGGCATTTCGGATAAGGTTCAGGTAATAGAGGAAAAGGATTTTGTTATGATTCGCCTTGAACAGGAATTATTCTTCGATTCAGGAAGCGCTGATATACGAGATGAAGGTAAGGCTGTGCTATCTTATATTGCTCAGGCATTGAAAGGTATTAATAATGAGATTTTAGTTTCGGGACACACTGATAATATTCCTCAGGTGAATAAGAACTATGCAACCAACTGGGAGCTTTCAACGGCCCGAGCCACAAATGTTGTAAGGTATCTGGTTGAAGTAGAAGAATTAAATCCGGCTTTATTTACCGCCACCGGCAATGGTGAGTTTAAGCCAGTAGCAAGTAATGATACAGCAGAGGGACGGCAAAAAAACCGTCGAATAGAAATAAAATTACTTAAATAGGAAATATCATATAATAGTATAACAGAATAATCTTTTACAGTGGGGTGTCTTGGGTCTATGGATACTATTGTTAGTGATATTGCTAAAAACCATATGGAGCGGGATTTTAACGAGGCTCTTAGAAAACTAGGCCTCACAATATCCGAAATTGAATTTGACGATAGTCTCGGCCTGTCAATAATTCTTGAGATTCTGGTTTCCGATGAGGAATTATTGTATGCATGATATTATTTGAACAAATGTGTAAAAAAACTCGGGAACCTGTAAGTCCCCGAGTTTTTTTACCGAAGATCTTCTTCTTAGCAGGCTATTCTGTAACAGGAACATCTCTGAATAAGAGACTTATGCAATATAACCCGGCAATTCCAATTATGGAATAAACTATACTAGTGCCAAGGGTCGCTACGCCGAATATGCCTACAACAAGGTCGTATTGAAAAAGACCTATCAGCAGCCAGTTAAGAGCCCCTATGATTACCAGCAAAAGAGCAATTTTGTCAATTGGTGTTCTCATAATTCTGACTCCTTTTGATTTATTGAAGGCGACAATTGCCGGCTTCAATGATTTATTGTAAACAGTTTTATAAAAATAATACCTTATTGTTTTTTAAACAGAAAATTCTGTGATATAATTACTTCAATTATTAATAATAAGCTACGAGGAGGTAATTTTAATGGCAGACTTTTGGGATTCTGAAGAACTACTGAGTAAGTTTGTAAAAAATAGCAGAGAAGAGATTCATATAAAAAAGGTAGCAAAAAACAGCAGATCATATCTTGATATTCGAGTTTTTTGGTATGACAGTAAAAGCGATGAATACAGACCTAGCCAAAAGGGTGTTGCTATTCCTTTAGAGTTTGTTGGCGAGCTTAAATCTGTTTTAGATACCATCGAGTATTAGGGGACGGTTCGGTGTCTCATTTGACTTCAGCCGCACCTGAGAAAAACAGGTGCGGCATATCAGAACCGCACAGATGACCAGCCGGCTGTCAAGGATGCGGATATTACAGAATATGCTGATGAATTTAGGTTAGTGATTATGTCAAATGCTTTTGTGGATCCTTATATTCCGGAGAAAAGAGTTAACAAAGCAATTCTGTCAAAGGATTCATCTGATGAAATATGCAAATCTTTACAGGATTATGGTATTGAAATAATATTAATGGAGCCTAACCCATTTTTGCCAAAGCCTTTAGCCAGTCATACAGATATGCAGCTGGTCAATGTAATTGAGGGTGTTTTAATCTATGCGCCAGGCATTTCGGAAAAGACACTTTATGATCTTAAAAAAACCGGATATGATTTGATAAAAGGATCTGCCCCGGTTGGCGCCAAATATCCTTTTGATGTGGCATATAACTGTGCCATAGTGGGGGAAAATGCCTTTTTAAATCCTAAATATACTGACTTCGTAACTATGGAAACAATTAAAAAAGCAGGGATTAAGGTTTACCCTGTAAAACAGGGGTATGCGAAATGCTCAACCTGCATTGTATCGAAAGAAGCAATAATAACCGCAGACCCCCATATTCATGCAAAAGCGTTGGAGGCTAAAATAGATGCTCTGTTAATCATGCCACAGCATAATATCATTTTGCGGGGATATAATTATGGATTTATAGGGGGATCCTGTGGACTTATATCAGACTACGAATTAGCAATCTTCGGGGAGATTAAACAGCTGCAGGAGGCAGATGCAATATTAAAATTCTGCAAAAAACATGGTAAAAAAATTCTTTCCTTATCAAATACCCCGGTTTGTGATTTAGGTGGTTTATTTCCTTTAAGTACCGTATAACGGACAATCGAAATTACATATAATACACCTGAAAGGATGTGAGAGAGTATGCCATCCTTAAGGGTAGACTGCTTGAAGGACATAGAAGGATTGGCCGAGTATCTGGAAGCTGGCTTCAATAATCAAGACGGTCCAGCTAATACAGTAATAAGCTGCGAAGATGGTTCTTTAATCATTACATTTGACAGAGCCGTAAGAAAAAATGGCAGAAAATATCTTATAACTTTAAGCCAATTATCAGATATTCTTGCGGGTTATATTTTACAGGCCTATGAAAAAAACATACTTGATAAAATAATACAAAAAGTTTGCAGGGAGTTCTCAAAAAAGGACAGAGATGAGGTATCCCGAATTGCTTATACCAGATTATATACCAATTCATATTGCAAATTAGGAAATATAGTTGGTACAAGACGCAGCATTATTTCCGACAAAATTGCTGAGTATCTGAGAAACTCAAATAAAATGTCAATTGAGGGTTTTGTTACCTTTAGACTGGAAGACTATGTTAAGCATCTGGAAATAGAGGTCGAAAGAGCTATAAGGCAATTTTTAATAGAAAGACAGTATGACGAATACATTAATCTGCTGACAGCATATGTTAAAATGCAGGTTCCACGGGTCCCTGAGCTTAATGTAATAGTTCAAAATAACGGTTCCTCCTATAGGGTTGAAGGGACGAAGCCCTTCGATATTCCAAAGGAAATTATTGAGGGGTTTGGAATATCAAGGTCAAATCCAATAATTGAGAATGATGACTTCATGATTGGTTTTTTACTGGCCTGCGCTCCTGTAAGGGTTGTTATTCATAATGTAAGCCACTTTGCTAATAAGGAATTATTGAATACTATCCGTATTATTTTTTCTGAGTGTATATTATTAAAATAAGGACAAAAATTTATTACTGATTATTTTTTAAAACATAAAAAAGTTGTATCCATCGTAATTTTTGTGTATAATTAGAGCAAATAATCGGTAATAAAGGCTTTATTGGGGGTTTTTTCTTGGCTTTTAAAGTTTTTCAATCAGTAATTCAAAGAATCAAGGATGCTATTGGAGCTGACTTCGGTATTACAGACAGTTCCGGGATTATCATTGCCAGTACTAATGAGGATGAAGTTGGTACAGTCCATGAACAATGCTACGAATTTCTGAATTCAAACGCTACTTATATTGAGAAGTCCGATATAGTGATTAAAAAAATCGATATAAACAGCCGTGTGGATTTTGTGTTGTATCTCCTGACAGACCATCCCGAGAGAAAAAAACTTGCCGAATTAATTTCCATTAGCTTGGAGAACGCGAAGCTTTACTATGATGAAAAATACGACAGAAATAATTTTATGAAGAATGTTCTGCTGGGAAATATATTACCTGGCGACATATCAATAAGAGCAAAAGAACTTCGGGTAAAAAATGACGGCAGAAGAATTGTCTACTTGGTCAGAACTGAGAAGACGAGAGAGCTTTATGCCTATAATATTATTCAGAGCTTATTCCCTAATAACAATAAGGATTATATTATTTTATTGGATGATCAGAATACTGTATTGATTAAAGAACTTAAGGACAAGGAAGATAATCAGGAGATTCATAAGAAGGCAAGAATCATTATTGATACCTTAAGCAGCGAGCTTATGATTAAAGCCAATATAGGTATAGGTACAGAAGCTGACAGCCTGAGAGATGTTGCCCGCTCATACAAAGATGCCCAGACTGCTTTGAAGATTGGTAATATTTTTGAATCGGATAAAAACATAGTTGATTACAATCATCTTGGTATAGGCAGACTGATTTATCAACTGCCGACTACTCTCTGTCGCCTGTTTTTAAATGAAGTATTTAAAGAGGGTGTGCTTGAGACCATTGATTCTGAAACAATGGTAACAATTCAAAAATTCTTTGAAAACAATCTTAATGTGAGCGAGACATCCCGGCAATTATTTATACACCGCAATACTTTAGTATATAGACTAGACAAAATACAAAAAATAACAGGGATGGATTTAAGAAAATTTGATGATGCCATATATTTCAAAGTTGCAATGATGGTAAAAAGCTATTTGGATGAGGTCTCAAAGTAATTTTATTCCCTGGCTTTGTAGGAGAATACAATGATTAGGTTTGTTGATGTAACAAAGATATACTCCAATGGAGTCATTGGACTAAGAAATACTACCGTTAAAATTGATAAAGGTGAATTTGTTTTTATAATAGGCTCAAGTGGTTCAGGAAAATCCACTTTTCTAAAGCTGATTATGCACGAGGAAATGCCGACTGAGGGCGAAGTATATGTGAATGGCTATAGTGTACATGATATGCCCCACTCGGAGATACCCTATCTAAGACGTAGCCTGGGGGTCGTTTTCCAGGATTTCAGGCTTTTACCCAATAAAACAGCTTACGAAAATGTAGCATTTGCAATGCAGATTGTGGAGGCTACCTCAAGAGAAATTAGAAGGCAGGTGCCATTGGCATTAGGCCTTGTAGGCCTGAGCAAAAAGGCAAAGGCTTATCCGAATCAGCTCTCGGGGGGAGAGCAGCAAAGAGTTGTTCTGGCAAGGGCCCTTGTGAATAATCCTTCAGTGCTTATTGCTGACGAACCTACTGGTAATCTCGATCCTAAAACATCAAAGGAGATTATGGCACTGTTGGAGGAAATTAATCAGCGGGGCACCACAGTAGTTGTGGCCACCCATGAAAAGGACCTGGTAGACAGCATGAAAAAGCGCGTCATAGTACTTGAACGCGGTGACATCAAAAGTGATGTAAAGAAAGGATCGTACTCAAATGAAGATAAGGACTATTAAGCTTCTGGCTAAAGAGGGAGCAAACAATGTAGTTAAAAATAAGCTTATGTCTTTTGCTTCAATGATGACAGTAGTTGTAGCACTGTTCATATTGGGTATTGTACTTTTGATGGCTATAAACATTACCTCGAATATTGAAGCTATGAAGCGTGATCTGGAGCTTACAGTTTTTTTGAATGTTAATGCAACTCCTTACCAAAGGGAAGAGGTTGTTAACTTTGTTGAGGCAAAGAAGGATGCCGGTCTGATTTCTGAATACAGAATAGAGACCAAAGAGCAAATGTATGAGAATATTAAGAATAGCTTAGAGGATGAATCTCTTTTGGAGGGTTTCACTGTTGAAAATGCAGCAGAATCCTTCTACATAAAACTGGTGGACCCAAATTCTAGTGATGCTATAATTTCGCAGATATCAGAGTTCGGTGGCGTAAATAAAAACGCCATAGGATATGGGAAAGAGGAACTTGACAAGCTAGAAGGGATACTTAAGATTTTTAATTCTGTAACCATTATAGTATTGGCAGTATTAATGATAATCTCCATTTTCCTTATTTCAAACACTATAAAGCTTACAGTATATGCTCGACGCCATCAAATAGAGATAATGAAATATATTGGAGCTGTCGATAGCTTTATTAGAGGTCCCTTTATTGTGGAAGGCTTTATTCTGGGGTTATTAGGGGCCGCAGTAGCATTTTTACTGACATCTCAAGCGTACACATTGCTTCAAAAGGGTCTGAATGCTCTGTTGACCAACTTAAACCTGTCGACCCTTAGAATTATGCCATTTAGTCCGGTGGCAGTCAGAATGTTTATTATCTATGCCATTTTCGGAATTGTCATCGGTGGTGTAGGAAGCGTTGTATCAGTCAGAAAACACTTGAATGTATAACTTGTTGAAGGTATAATGATATTTACAGATGTAACAAAAATGTTAGCGTAAAAATGCATAACTGTTGGTAAATATTCTAAAGAGTTACACTAAAGACTGACCAAAATAATCGGAAAGGACGGAGCCTTTACATATGATGAAGCGAATAATAGCAGTATGTATGTGTATTGTTTTGGCAACCTCTATGATTTTCATATCTTCTGCATCCTCATTAAATGAAGCACAACAGGAATTAAAGCAAACTCAAAAAGAGATAAATGCAGTAAAAAACAAGAAGAAGCAGGAACGGCAGAATCTTCTTAACAATGAGCAGGTTCGCAATGAAATAATTGCCGATTTAGAGAAAAAAGGGCATGAAAGAAGCCAAATAGAGGCTAAGATAAAGGAAATAGAATCTGCAATTAATAGTCTCAATGAGGCGATCCGTCTTGCTGAAGAGGAATATGCCAATCAGTTGAAGCTATTTCAGGAAAGATTAGTTACCTTGTACATAAATTCTAAAACAAAGGCTGAAGCGAGTGTTCTTCTACAATGTGAAGATTTCGAAGAAATGTTCAAGAAGAAACAAATGATGAATTTGATTTCTCAATTTGATCAGGGGCTTATGGCTGAAATTGAGGCAAAGCAGGCTGAAATAAATCAGTTGAAGGATTTAAAATTCCAAGAAGAAGATACTGCTCAGCGCCAGTTGGAACAGATGCTTTCTCAGATAGATGAGTTGGAAGTATCTCGTGCAACTGCCGATAGCAAAATTCAAAAATCCAAAGAGTATCTGTCTGAACTTGAAAGAGCAGAGGATGCACTTGAAGCTGATTCGAAAGAGTTGGAGAAGTTAATTAACAGGCTGGCATCGTCAGGAGCTTATACTGGTGGTGTTATGCAATGGCCCTTACCGGGATATTATAGAATTTCTTCATATTTTGGAATGAGAATGCATCCGATTTTAAAGTATAATAAAATGCATGGTGGTATTGATATAGGTGCCCCGTCCGGAACGCCCATTCATGCAGCTGCCAGCGGCAAGGTAATTTGCGCAGCATGGAGAAGCGGTGGATCAGGAAATACTGTAATAATTGACCATGGTGGCGGTATTACCACTCTTTACTTCCATATTGTAAATGGAGGATTTCTGGTTAAGGAAGGCCAGATAGTCTCTGCAGGAGATGTAATAGCAAAGGTTGGCAGCACGGGCTTATCTACTGGTCCACACCTGCATTTTGAAGTAAGGAAAAATGGTGTTCGGCAGGATCCACTAAATTATGTTACAAATCAAAAGAAATAAAAATTCGATATCATGTTTTAAAGACAGCAACATTATGTAGCTGTCTTTTTTCATTATTTAATTGTAATTTGACCTATAAAAGGATACAATAATTGTCTTGAAGGAAATAGTATATAATTAATGGAAATTATAAGCTTGAGTAAGAACAGGAAAGACAATGTAACAATGGTGATATTATATGATAAAAAAAGTACAGGAGCCATTTGAAAGAGGTGCCGGGATTTTACTTCCCGTCAGTAGCCTCCCTTCTGATTATGGTATAGGAACCTTTGGTAAAGAGGCATACAGATTCGTAGATTTTTTAAGGAGTGTCGGTCAAAAGTATTGGCAGGTGCTGCCTTTAGGACCGATAAGCTATGGAGATAGCCCCTATGCAGGTACTTCAGCCTTTGCCGGCAATCCATACTATATTGACCTGGAGGAGTTGATTATAGAAGGTCTGTTGCAGCTGGATCAGGTTAAGAGTGTTGATTGGGGCAATGATCCTAATACTATTGATTATAGTGCTTTATACAGAGAAAGATTCAATATATTAAAAATTGCTTTTCATAATAGTCAGCATAATACCGAGAAGGATTAT
>JAAYTU010000066.1 GCA_012523705.1 Clostridiaceae bacterium | reverse complement strand
TGATATTAGGTTTAGGATGTCAAAAATCGGTCCGGTCACATTTTTTATGATACTTGACAAAGTGTGGGTACAATGATATTTTAATATTAGCACTCGATGGCAGAGAGTGCTAACAACCCTTAAGGAGGTGAAGAATGTGGCTTGGGAAAATGAACTAAATGAACGAAAAAGATTTATTCTCAAATCGATAATTGATGACTATATAGCCTCTGCTCAGCCAGTGGGCTCCAGAACTATTGCCAAAAAACATGATATTGGTCTAGGGTCTGCAACCATTCGTAATGAAATGGCTGATTTGGAGGAGTTGGGATATATTACTCAGCCACATACTTCGGCAGGAAGAGTGCCCTCTGATAAGGGCTACCGTTTTTATGTAGATAATCTTATGCAGTTACAGAAGCTGGCCTATGATGAAATTTCTTTGATTAGCCGGGCTATGGATCAAAAAATCGAAGAGTTTAGTCAGCTGATTAAAAGAGCCAGTGTTCTTATTTCGGATGTAACAGGTTACACAGCAGTAGTTATGGCTCCTCAACTTAAGAGCACAGTGATTAAGTCAGTTCAGCTTATTAGTGTTGATGAGATGAGGACTCTGGTTGTAGTTATAGCGAAAGAAGGTATTGTACACAACAAAATAATACGACATGAGAATCCGATTGACAATGAACGGATTGAGAGGCTTAACAATGCCCTTAATAGGATTATTAAAGGTAAGACTATAGACAATATTAAGAGAATTAGTTTTTTAGAACTGCAAGGGGAAATTAACATTCCTACCTCAGTTATTGCATCAATTGAAGAGTGTATCAAAAAATTTGAATCTGCTGAGATTTACATGGAGGGAATAACCAATATACTTAATCATCCTGAGTTTGGAGATCTTATGAAGGCCAGAGAGGTGTTAGGGCTTCTTAAGGAAGAGGACGTTATTGCTGAAATGGTAAAAAGGGCAGCCGAAAAGCAGGCGCTCGATTTCAAAATCGGAAGTGAAAATGAGATTGATGAAATGAAGGATTTGAGTGTAATAACGACTGTTTATGGCAGAGAAGGAAAAGATATAGGAACCATTGGTGTTATAGGTCCCACCAGAATGACTTATGGCAAGGTGGTTTCTTCAATTAAATATATTCAGAAATTATTAAACAGAGAAATCATTCGCATGTTGGCAGATGATTCCTAATATAACGAAAGGAAGTAAAGTTAATGGCAAAAAACGACGAAGTTAATGCGAATAAAAATAACCTTGAAGAGGAGATAATTGATTCTGATAATACAGAGAAGACTGAGGATACTAAAAAAGAATTAAACTCAAATGGAAAAGAAGGATCTGATAATTCAAAAGAGCTCCTGGAAAAAAAGGAGGCTGAAAATCAGGAATTGACAGACCGCCTTCAACGGTTGGCTGCTGAATATGATAATTTTAGAAAAAGAACAGTAAAGGAAAAAGAAAGAATTTATTGCGATGCAGTATCTGATGTTGCCGGTATGTTTTTACCTGTAGTTGATAATCTGCAACGAGCCATTGATGCAGCTGAAAAGGATGAGGGCCAGGGCCTGAAGGAAGGCGTGAACTTGGTGTATAAGCAAATAATGGATGTCCTGGATAAGCTGGATATAAAGCCTATTGAGGCTATTGGTGCTCCCTTTGACCCGGAAATTCACAACGCTGTAATGCATGTTGAGGATGACAGCTTGGATAGTAATATAGTAGTTGAAGAATTTCAAAAGGGCTACATTTATAAGGATGAAATCGTAATACGACATTCGGTTGTTAAGGTTGCAAATTAATTTACACAGTTTTATTATATAACAGACAGATTGGATCACTATGGTATTAATACCATTATAATATATTACTTAATTCGTACTCTTTGACCTTAAATAAAATAACAGGAGAGTGTTTAAAATGGCAAAAGTTATAGGTATAGACCTTGGAACAACAAATTCATGTGTAGCCGTTATGGAGGGTGGCGAACCGGTGGTTATTACCAATGCCGAGGGAAATCGCACAACCCCGTCTGTAGTGGCATTTTCAAAAACCGGGGAAAGGCTTGTAGGCCAGGTTGCAAAGCGACAGGCTATTACTAACCCCGAAAGAACTGTTATGTCTATAAAAAGAGACATGGGCACAGACAAAAAAGTAAAGATTGATGATAAAAACTATACGCCTCAGGAAATATCAGCAATGGTTTTACAGAAGCTTAAGGCTGATGCGGAAGCATATCTTGGAGAATCCGTATCCCAGGCTGTTATTACTGTTCCGGCATATTTCTCTGACTCTCAGCGCCAGGCAACAAAGGATGCCGGAAAAATTGCTGGTCTTGAGGTTCTAAGAATAATAAATGAGCCTACTGCCGCTGCTTTAGCATATGGCCTTGATAAAGAACATGATCAAAAGATTCTTGTATTTGACTTAGGCGGAGGAACCTTTGATGTATCCCTTCTTGAAATTGGAGATGGAGTATTTGAGGTTATGGCGACCAACGGTAATAACCGCTTAGGCGGCGATGACTTTGACCAGAGAGTTATAGATTGGCTTGCTGATGAGTTTAAAAAGGATAGCGGCGTAGATTTAAGAAATGACAAAATGGCTATGCAGCGCCTTAAGGAAGCCGCAGAAAAAGCTAAAATAGAGCTTTCGAGCGTAGCTCAGTCTAATATTAATCTTCCCTTTATTACTGCAGATGCAACTGGACCTAAACATTTGGATATGACACTGACAAGAGCTAAGTTTGATGAGCTTACCGAGGATTTGGTTGAAAAGACCATGGAACCTTTACGCAAGGCCCTTTCAGATGCTGATCTTTCACCAAATGATGTAGACAGAATACTGTTAGTAGGTGGATCAACCCGTATTCCTGCTGTTCAGGAAGCAATTAAGAAATACCTGGGCAAGGATCCCTTTAAAGGAATCAATCCTGATGAATGTGTTGCCGTAGGCGCAGCTATTCAGGCCGGTGTGCTTTCAGGTGATGTTAAAGACTTGCTGCTCCTTGATGTAACACCTCTTTCTCTAGGAATTGAAACCCTTGGAGGGGTGTTTACAAAACTGATTGAAAGGAATACTACAATTCCTGCAAAGAAGGGCCAGATTTTCTCAACTGCGGCAGACGGACAGACAAGTGTCGATATCAAGGTTTATCAGGGTGAAAGAGAAATGGCAGCTCATAATAAGCTATTAGGCAATTTCCAACTTACAGGAATTGCTCCCGCACCTCGTGGAGTACCACAGATTGAGGTTACTTTTGATATTGACGCAAATGGTATTGTGCATGTTTCGGCCAAGGATATGGGTACAGGAAATGAGCAAGAAATTACTATTACCGCAAGTTCAAATCTAAGTGACGATGATATAGATACGGCAATCAAGGAAGCTGAAAAGTTTGCAGCCGAGGACAAAAAACGAAAAGAAGAGATAGAGGTGCGTAACGAAGCTGATGCAATGGTTTATCAGACTGAGAAAACACTGAAAGATTTAGGCGATAAATTGAGTGCAGATGATAAGGCCTCTATTGAATCAGAAATTAATAAGGTTAAAGAAGCTTTAAAGGGTACTGATACTAATGCAATAAAGCAGGCCAAAGAATCATTGACTCAAGCTTTCTATAAGGTGTCGGAGAAGCTTTATCAACAAAGTGGTGCGCAAGGCCAAGGACCTGATCCTAACGCAGGATTCAATCCTAATGCCAACCAAGCTGCAGATGACGTTTATAATGCAGATTATAAAGTTGTTGATGAGGATGAGAATAACCAATAATATTATTCATAGTGATGGTTAAAGCATATATTAAATCATCCGGATGGATTTAATGAAGATTTAAATATGAAACGGTATTTGTCTTAACATCCATATGTGGTACAATGAGACATCTACCGTTTCAACTTTGTAAATAGAACAAACTTGGAGGGCTGACCTTGGCGGATAAAAGGGACTATTACGAGGTGCTTGGCGTCTCAAGACAAGCATCTGCAGATGAATTAAAAAAAGCATATCGAAAGCTTGCTAAAAAATATCATCCTGATATAAACCCGGGAAATGAAGAAGCAGAAGCTGCTTTTAAAGAGATAAATGAGGCTTACAGTGTATTAAGTGATGAAGAAAAACGCTCTCAATATGATAGGTTCGGTCATTCTGCCTTCGATGGCACAGGGGGATTCAGCGGTTTTGATGGATTCGGGTTTGGCGGTCTGGACGATCTTTTCGAGACATTTATGGGCGGGGCCTTCCGACGAAGTGGAAGTAACAGGAATAATCAGCCTGCAAGGGGCAAGGACCGTCGGTTTTCACTGGAAATTACATTTGAAGAAGCTGCTTTCGGTGCTGAAAAAGAGATAACAATAACCAGAATGCAGGCATGTGGAACATGTAAGGGGACAGGATCGAAACCCGGATCAAAGGTGGAAAAATGTAAACAGTGCCAGGGAAGTGGACAGATCAGATATACCCGTCCCTCTGTTTTTGGTCAATATGTTGAGTTGCAAACGTGTAATACTTGCGGGGGTAAAGGAAAGATTATTCTTGAACCTTGTGAAACCTGCAATGGAAATGAGAGAGTATCAAAAAACTCACGTATTAGCTTAATCATTCCTGCTGGCATAGATAACGGACAAACCATATCTCTTAAAAGTGAGGGAGATGCCGGTCTGCGTGGTGGTCCGGCGGGGGATTTGTATGTTACAATACATATCAAGCCCCATGAGATCTTTAAACGTGAGGGTTATGATGTGGTTTGTGATATCCCCATATCTTTTACACAGGCGGCTTTAGGTGCAGAAATTGATATACCTACTTTAGAAGGAATAATAAAGTATAATATCCCTGAAGGAACACAGACTGGGACCGTGTTCAGGCTGAAAGGTAAGGGAATAAAGCGCTTGCGAAGCGAATCAAAGGGAGATCAGTATATTCGCGTCAATGTAGAAGTACCTAAGAAGCTCTCATCAAGACAAAAGGAAATATTGCGAGAATTTGCCGAAATAAGTGGAGATGAAGGCCTTGAACAGAAAAAGGGCTTTTTTGAAAAGGTTAAGGATTTATTTACAGAGTAATAAACTCAGAAAGCAAGGTTTTCCATGAAGTGGATCGAAGTAGAAGTTGTAACAAACAATGATGCGGCTGAGGCTGTTTCCGAAAAACTGATGAGCATGGGCGCAAAAGGCACTGAAATGATTGATGCGTTGGAGTTTAGCCGTGTGCTGAAGGATAACATATATATTGACTATGTTGATGAAGACTTTTTAGACAGGTATGGTACAGATATAATAATAAAGGCATATTTTTCAGAGGACAGGAATCCTGTAAAGTTATCCGAGGAATTAGGGCTCTTTTTAAGTGGAATTACAAAATATATGAATATTGGGAAGGGCGAAGTAAAGTATTCCTTAAGAGATGATAACGAGTGGAAGGATGTTTGGAAGCAATACTTCAAGCCCTTTTACTTAACCGATAGTGTTGTTATAAAACCGGGTTGGGAGGCTTATAGCCCTAAAGAGAAAGAGATTATCATAGAAATGGACCCGGGTATGGCTTTCGGTACTGGAACCCATGAAACTACAAAGATGTGTGCTGTTTTGGGGAAAAAGCATATCAACATTGGAGACAGAGTTTTGGATTTAGGCTGTGGAACAGCTATACTGGCCATTTTATCTGCTGAACTGGGTGCATCCTCGGTGCTTGCAGCAGACATAGATGATGCTGCAGTAAAAGTTGCTAGAAAGAATATTGATATTAATAATCAAACTGATATAATCGAAGTAAAGCAAGATGTTTTATCTAATCTTCCTAAAGAGTCATTTGACTTAATTTTTATTAATATAATTGCTGATGTAATACTTGATATTTCAAAAGATATTAAGGATTACACAAATAATGGATCCAGAATTATTCTTTCAGGAATAATCAAAGATCGCAAACCTGAAGTAAAAGAGAGATATATCGGGCTGGGTTTTTCATTGATTGATGAAATGAGTATGGGAGAATGGGAGGCAATGGTTTTCAGTGCATAGATTCTTTGTTGACCCTGCAAATATCAGGAATGAAGAAGTTTTGCTGGAAGGCGATGATTTCAAGCATCTGAAACTAGTTTTAAGGCTGAGACCACAAGATACTATTCATGTCTTTGATGGAAGCGGCACGGAGTATGTGGCTACTATTTCTTCAATTAATGAAAGTAATGCTTTAGCGAAGATACAATCATTATATAAATCTGATACTGAACCTAAGGTGCGTGTAACACTGTTTCAAGGAGTACCTAAGGGCGATAAAATGGATTTGATTATCCAAAAAACAACCGAACTTGGAGTATACAGAATAGTTCCTGTTATTACTGACAGAACTGTAGTGAAAATAAATGAAAAGGACAAAGCTAAAAAAACCACCCGCTGGTCAAAAATAGCCAAGGAAGCAGCAAAACAATGCCAAAGAGCATATGTCCCCGAGATTTTTCAGCCTGTTAATTTCGGTGAAATATCAGAATATATAAGGGATTTCGATGCTTCTGTCTTGTTATATGAGAATGAATCAAAAAAATGTTTGAAAGAAGTTCTAAAATGTTATACTATTAATAAGATTGAGGATATTTCTATAATTGTGGGACCCGAGGGAGGATTCACTGATCAGGAAATTGAATCATATAGAAAATGGGGAGGATATGATACAGCAGGATTAGGAAGGCGGATATTAAGGACTGAAACGGCCTCAATAGCAGCCCTGTCCATTATTTTGTATGAATTAGGTGAAATGACTTATGGATAAAATTACTTTTGTGGTTACAGACGATGCAATATTTATGCGTAATTTATTAAAAAATATTATAAATCAGACTGAGGAGTATGAGGTTGTAGGTGAGGCTTCAAATGGTAAAGAAGCTGTAGCTATGGCCGATAAATACAAGCCTGATATCCTAACATTGGATATCACAATGCCTGAAATGGATGGTATTCAGGCTGTGAAAGAAATATTAAAGGTGAGTCCTGAGACCCGTATTATTATGGTGTCAGCAATGGGACAGCAATCAATGATTATTGAGGCACTGAAGCAGGGAGCTAAGGAATTTATAATAAAGCCTTTTGACAAAACCAGGGTGAATCAGTCAATAAAGAATGTACTTGAAATAGATGAAAATGAAGAATAATTCCTATATGACTATTAAGGAGTAAGAATTATAGATGTTAAGAAGCATGACTGGATTCGGCCACAGCGAATACACTGAAAATGACATCACATTTACGGTGGAGATAAAAACCGTTAATCACCGTTATGGTGATATATATTTAAGAATGCCTAAGCAGCTTTCGGTTTTCGAAGAACAAATCCGTTCTCTTGTTTCTAAAAGAATTATACGAGGAAAGACAGATATATACATAACATATGATAACAGCTCCTCGCAGATTCAAGAGGTTATCCTTGATGAAAAGCTTGCGAAGGCCTATTGTGATGCCTTAAGAAGAATAACTCAAAGCCTTGGGGTGAAGGATGATATTAATGCTTCGACTCTTGCAAGGTTTCCCGATATTCTTAAGGTAGAGAAGCAGGACAATGAGGAGGAAATCGCTCCAATTCTGCTTAAAGCAGTTGATTTAGCCTTAGATGAGCTTATCGAAATGCGGATTAATGAAGGAGAGAAACTAAAAGAAAGTCTTTTTGCCAATTTATCTGCAATCGAAGTTTTTTTAGGCAAGGTTCAGGACAAGGCTCCATTTGTTGTTATGGAGTATAAATCAAAACTTGAAGAAAGACTTTCAGAATTAATTGATATACAAATGGCAGATCCTAGCAGAATTGCTACCGAGGTAGCCCTGTTTGCTGATAAATGCAGCATTGATGAAGAGATTGTCAGAATGCAAAGTCATATTATCCAAATGAGAAATATGCTTAATGCTGGTAGCCCTGTGGGGAAGAAGGCAGATTTTCTTATTCAGGAAATGAACAGAGAGGTTAATACCATAGGATCTAAAGCCAATAACCTTGAAATAACAAATAATGTTGTAGAACTAAAAAATGAAATTGAGAAGCTCAGAGAGCAGATTCAAAATATTGAATAATTATTATGTGTGAGGGGGAAGGATTTATGAAACTAATTAATGTTGGTTTTGGGAATATGGTTTCTGCTAACAAAATAGTAGCAATTGTAAGCCCCGAGTCTGCCCCTATTAAGCGCATAATTCAAGAGAGCAGAGAACGGGGAATCTTGATTGATGCAACCTACGGAAGAAGAACACGTGCCGTGATAATTACCAATAGCGACCATGTTGTTCTGTCTGCGCTTCAGCCTGAAACCGTGGCAAGCAGGATTGAAGATATTGAGCCAGATACCTCTGCTGATAATATAAAGAAAAAGAAAAAGGCAGAACGGGAGGATAGTATATGAGCCCCGGTCTTCTAATTGTTGTTTCAGGGCCTGCGGGGGTAGGCAAAGGTACTGTTGTAAGAAGATTGACAGAGCGGAACAGGGATATTGTATTTTCTGTATCAGCCACATCCCGAACACCAAGACAGGGTGAGGTTGATGGTAAAAATTATTATTTTATATCAAGAGAAAAATTCGAAGATATGATAAAGAATGATCAGCTTATTGAATGGGTTGAGTACTGTAATAATTATTACGGAACACCTAAAGAGCTGGTATTTCGTGAGATTGAAAATGGGAATATAGTTCTGTTGGAAATTGAGGTAGAAGGAGCTATTAATATAAAGAAGAAGTACCCCGATTGTGTTCTGTGCTTTATATTGCCCCCTGATTTCGAGGAGCTGGAAAACCGCCTCAGAGGAAGAGGAACAGAGACTGAGGATGCTGTCAGAGGCAGGTTGGCCAGAGCCAAGGAAGAGCTGCAATTAATTAGTAAGTATGATTATCTAATAATCAATGATAATGTTGAGGATGCTGCTGAACGATTTAAATGCGTAATTCTGGCCGAAAAGATGAAAACAGCAAGAAATAAATCCTTGATAGATAAATATCAAAACATTTAGAGGAGTGAAGGATATTATGATTTATCCACCAATGTCAAAACTTTTAGAAACTGTGGATAGCCGCTATACATTAGTTATTGTAGTAGCAAAAAGAGCCCGGATGCTTACAGATGGCGCCCCCAAATTGACTGATTATGATTCGGAAAAGGATGTTACTATTGCAATAAATGAAGTAGCTGAAAAATCTTTTTCTTATCATAGAATTAAGAAAGCACAGCTATCTCATGATAATTTGGTGGAGGGCTCACTAAATAGCATTGAAGATGCGGTATTATAGTGATATCAACTTGGGAGGAATATTAACATGCATTTCGAAAAAACCATGGAAAAAGTGGTTGCATTATGTAAAAACAGAGGTTTTATTTTTCAAGGCTCAGAAATCTATGACGGCCTTGCAAACACATGGGACTATGGCCCATTAGGCGTAGAATTTAAGAATAATGTTAAAAAAGCCTGGTGGAAAAAGTTTATACAGGAGCACCCCAACAATGTAGGTTTGGATAGTGCAATTCTGATGAACCCTCAGGTTTGGGTTGCTTCCGGTCATGTAGGCGGCTTCTCGGACCCCCTCATTGATTGTAAACAATGTAAAACCAGACATAGAGCAGATAAAATGATTGAGGATTTTAATGCCGAAAACGATATTGAGATGGCGGTAGATGGTCTTTCAAATGAAGTGATGACTTCATATATAAAGGAAAGAAACATACCCTGTCCTAATTGTGGCGGACATGAATTTACTGATATCAGAAAATTTAATCTTATGTTTAAAACATTCCAGGGAGTTACCGAGGACTCCAAAAATGAGATTTATCTTCGTCCTGAGACTGCTCAGGGAATTTTTGTTAACTTTAAAAATGTTCAAAGGACAACAAGAAAGAAAATTCCCTTTGGAATAGGTCAAATAGGTAAATCCTTCAGAAATGAAATCACTCCCGGTAACTTTATATTCAGGACCAGGGAATTTGAGCAAATGGAATTGGAATTCTTCTGTGAACCAGGTACTGATATGGATTGGTTCTATTACTGGAAGGATTTTTGTAAAAATTGGCTTATTAATCTTGGCATTAAAGAAGAAAATATCAAAATGAGAGATCATTCAAAAGAAGAACTGTCTCATTATAGTAAAGCTACAACAGATATAGAGTATAAATTCCCCTTCGGGTGGGGCGAGCTTTGGGGCATAGCGAATCGTACTGATTTTGATCTGAAGCAGCATATGGAACACTCAAAGGAAGATTTATCATACTTTGATCCAGTTAAGGAAGAAAAATATATACCTTATTGCGTAGAGCCATCATTGGGAGCAGACCGTGTTGTGTTAGCTTTTTTAAGTGAAGCCTATGATGAGGAAGAGGTATCGGAAGGAGACAAAAGAACAGTATTAAGACTACATCCAGCTCTTGCACCTGTTAAAGTGGCTGTTCTACCTCTTTCCAAGAAACTATCGGATGAGGCATTCAAGATATACGAATCCCTTAGTAAGTACTTCGTATGTGATTTTGATGAGACCGGTTCTATAGGTAAAAGGTATAGAAGACAGGACGAGATAGGAACCCCGTTCTGTGTAACCTTTGATTTTGACTCCAGGGATGATAATTGTGTTACAATTCGTGAACGTGATACAATGCAGCAGGAAAGGATTCCTATACAGGATTTAGAGGCATATTTATTAGAAAAAATATCCTATTAGTGACTCGTTTATTATTTGCTAAAAGCTAAGTACTATTAGAAGCTAAAAATTGCTTCAGATTATAATTGGAGGTAAAATTATGGCAAAATACGTTTATCTCTTTAGCGAAGGTAACGCTACAATGAGAAACCTACTCGGCGGTAAAGGAGCTAATCTGGCAGAAATGACAGGGTTGGGGCTACCGGTTCCGCAAGGATTTACTGTTACAACAGAGGCATGCACGAGATATTATACTGATGGAAAACAGATTGCATCCGATATTCAGGGGGAAATTTATGAATATCTTACTAAACTGGAAAAAGTAGTTGGCAAACAATTCGGCAATCCTGATAATCCTTTACTTGTATCGGTTCGTTCAGGTGCGAGAGCTTCAATGCCAGGTATGATGGATACAATTTTAAATCTCGGTCTTAATGATATAGTTGTGGAAGGCTTGACAAAGCTTACTAACAATCCAAGATTTGCTTATGACAGTTACAGAAGATTTATTCAGATGTTTAGCGATGTAGTGATGGGACTTGAAAAGAGCAAATTCGATCATCTGTTAGACACCATGAAAGCTGATAAAGGCGCCAACTTGGATACCGATCTAACTGCGGAGGATTTAAAGAATCTTGTTGCACAATACAAAGAGCTTTATAAAAGGGAAATGGGAACAGAATTCCCACAGGAGCCGAAAGATCAGCTCATAGCAGCTGTTGAGGCGGTCTTCCGTTCATGGGATAATCCTCGCGCTATTGTTTATAGAAGATTAAATGATATCCCTGGTGATTGGGGTACAGCTGTAAACGTACAAGAGATGGTATATGGAAATATGGGAGAGGATTCAGGTACTGGTGTTGCCTTTACCCGAGATCCTTCAACAGGTGAGAAAAAGCTCTATGGTGAGTTTTTGATGAATGCTCAAGGTGAGGACGTTGTTGCTGGTATCCGCACACCCCAATCAATAGACCATCTGAAAGATATTAATGCTGATGCATATAATCAATTTGTAGAGATAGCTAATAAGCTAGAGAAGCATTACCGTGATATGCAGGATATGGAGTTTACAATTGAGCGCGGTAAGCTGTTCATGCTCCAGACCAGAAATGGAAAACGTACTGCTCAATCAGCATTAAAGATTGCAGTTGACTTAGTGAATGAAGGAATGCTCACTAAAGAAGAAGCTATGCTGAAGGTTGACGCTAAACAGCTTGACTCATTACTGCATCCTAACTTTGAAGAAAATGCGTTAAAGGCTGCAACACCAATTGCAAAAGGACTTCCTGCTTCACCTGGTGCAGCAACAGGTAAGGTTTACTTTACAGCCGAGGATGCTACAGCTGCTTATAATAACGGCGAGAAGATGATAGTGCTTGTACGTGTTGAAACCTCTCCTGAAGACATTGAGGGTATGCATGTTTCACAAGGCTTCTTGACCGCTCGTGGAGGTATGACATCCCACGCAGCTGTTGTTGCCCGCGGAATGGGAAGATGCTGCGTAGCAGGATGTGGCGAAATAAGAATAGATGAAGCTGGCAAGAAATTTGCAGATGCTTCTGGAAACGTATATAAAGAAGGTGACTGGATTTCTCTCGACGGTTCTACCGGTAATGTTTATGCAGGACAATTACCAACTGTTGCTCCAGAGCTTACCGGCGATTTTGCAAAGTTTATGGAATGGGCTGATGAGATTCGCGTATTGAAGGTAAGAACCAATGCAGATACACCTCACGATGCCAGCCAGGCCTTTAGCTTTGGTGCAGAGGGTATAGGACTCTGCCGTACAGAGCACATGTTCTTCGAGGGCGAGAGAATTAAAACCATGCGTGAAATGATTGTTTCCCGTACCGAGGAGCAAAGAAGAAAGGCTTTAGACAAATTACTTCCAATACAAAGAGAAGACTTTGAAGGTCTGTTCCGTGAAATGAAGGGCCTCCCTGTTACCATTCGCTATTTGGATCCACCTCTGCATGAATTCTTGCCGCAGGCTGATGCGGACATTAAGAATCTTGCTGATGACATGGGCATGAGCTACGATGAGCTTAAGGCTATTATAGAGGGATTACATGAGTTTAACCCTATGATGGGCCATCGTGGGTGCCGCCTGGCAGTTTCTTATCCAGAAATAGCTGAGATGCAGACCAGAGCTGTTATTGAAGCTGCAATCAATGTCAACAAGGAGGGCATGAATGTAGTTCCAGAAATCATGATTCCTCTTGTAGGCGATATTAAGGAATTAAAGTATGTTAAGGATGTTGTTGTTAAAACAGCTGATGAGGTAATCGAAAAGGCTGGAGTTGATCTGAAATATATGGTAGGAACCATGCTTGAGATTCCAAGAGCAGCTTTAACTGCTGATGAAATCGCAAAAGAAGCTGAGTTCTTCTCCTTCGGCACCAACGACTTAACCCAAATGACATTCGGATTCTCTCGTGACGATGCAGGTAACTTCTTAGAAGATTACTACGCAAAGAAAATTTATGAGTCCGATCCATTTGCCAGACTTGACCAAACAGGCGTAGGTAAATTGGTTGAAATGGCAGTTCAATTAGGTAAGAAAACCCGCCCAGATATTAAATTAGGTATCTGTGGCGAGCATGGTGGAGATCCTTCATCAGTTGAGTTCTGCCACAATGTTGGATTGAACTATGTATCCTGCTCACCATTCCGTGTGCCAATTGCTCGTCTTGCAGCAGCACAGGCTCAGGTTAATAACCCTAGGAAATAAAGAACGCTGAAAATACAGGGGGACGGTTTTCGTGTGCTTCTGCCAAGAAACACACAAGAACCGTCCCCCTATGTTCTACCCATATGTTCTATTGGAGGGAAGGTATGAAGATACTAATTATTGATGATGAAAAACTT
>JAAYTU010000065.1 GCA_012523705.1 Clostridiaceae bacterium | reverse complement strand
TGATCTAAGTATCAAGATGTATATAGTATATCCTGATACTTTTTTTATTAGCATTTTTCATTTATTGTGATTTATTATGTTCTTGGGCTTAATCTCTGTGGTCACTTTTTCCCAATATAAAGATATGATAAGATAGTAATTAATAATATGTACGGTCGAGACCGAAAAAAGTAAAAATACTTTATACTAACAGGTGAAATTATGGCAAAGCTTTACTTCAGATACGCGGTAATGAACGCAGGTAAATCTACTCAGCTACTTCAAATAGCATATGATTATGAAAGGTATAATAATCGTAAGACCCTATGCTTAAAACCAAAGAAAGATACAAAGGAAGGAGACTATATCATAAGTCGCCTTGAAAACGGAGAAATCAAAAGAAAATGTGATTTTCTTATCCTCCGGGATAAGGGCTGGCTCTATGATAAGCTTTCGGCCAATATTGACAAGTCCATTGAAAACAATAATCCTATTTCAATTATTCTTATAGATGAGGCGCAATTCCTTTCTAGAGAAAATGTCTGGGAGCTGGCTAGGATAGCCACAGAGAAAAATGTACCAGTAATCTGTTTTGGAATTAAGGTAGATGCTCTGGGTAATCCCTTTGAAGGAAGCACCCATCTTTTTGCCCTGGCCCAGAGTATTGAAGAGGTTACTACCAGAGCCATATGCAGAATCAGTGAAACACCTAAAAAGGCAACCATGAATTTAAGATTAGTAAATGGAAAGCCTGTTTTTGATGGCAGCCAGGTTGCCATTGAAAACAATGATGATATTAAATACTTGCCGGTTTGTCTGGATGTTTATATGAAGCTAAGGGACGGAAAGATGGAACTGCCGGAGAAATTCAGAAAATAGATTATCAAAAACTGAAGAAAGAGGTTGGATCAAATCCAACCTCTTGCTTTTTAAAAAGGATTTAGTTTGAATGATTGCTATATTCTCGTATAGCCGCCCTGCATAATTATTGCATCAAGCTTGCGGCCACTCTTGCACATTTCACATTCATCTGGACTAAACATCTTATAGTCAGGGAAATCTTCACTCGTAAATAGAGAATTAATCCTATGTTCAGAAGTTTCAGGGAAGGCGTTGAATAATGCTGAAATTCCTACAGCATTCCCATTATAATAGGAGAGGCATTCTAAAGCACTTTTGATAGTTATACCACTGGATACAGAAGAAACTAACAAAAGTATGTTCTTTTCATCAATTAACTCTTCAGTATTACTTTTGAATATCAATTGTTTATTCACATTATTAAGTGGAGTTACCACATGTATCTCTCTACCTGCATTTAAGACCGATGTACCTTGTCTCGAAAGCTCTTCAGCCAAATATGCACCAATCACTTCAGTGCCTTCCATACACACTATTGTATCAATTAGTGTTGATGATAAATAGGGTAAGGATAGTTCTGCAGCAACCTCTCTGGCACGCATAGAATTAGTTTTCAGATCGTCTAAGTCAAGATAATGTGTCAAGTGAAAATGGCTGGTAGTAAAATGTCCTGGGATTACATTTACTACAATACCCGGGTTTTTCTCCAACGAAACTGTAAACGCTTTTCTCTTCATAATTCTTCTCCTTTCCATGACTAAGTAATATAGTTGTCTTTAAGAACAAATCTGCGATAATACTATTTTGGGTATTAAATACCACACCTTATTCCCGCTAATTAAAATAAAATCTTATTCATGTGTTAGCGTCAACAGATGATCAAAAAGCAACAAACAGATGAAAGATATGAAATCAGCATTATTAAACTGTACATTTGGGATTAATATCTACACTATATTTATACCACAAACCTGAGGCATATACAATGATAGTGAAAATAATAACTAACAGTTCCGACGTATTCTAATAGCCAATGGAAAACCAATATCCATCCCACATAGTATCATAATATTGGGCATCGTAATTGTATTCAATAGACAAGAATGGATAGTTTATTTCCCATTCTTCCAGATAACTATCATATGCTACAGTATCGCTATCAATCATATTAGTATCAAAATCGCTGGGATAATTATCTACATAATCATAATACACAAGCTTTAAATTTGCATCCCGCTGATAATAGTCTGATAGCTCCACGACTATATCAAGCATGTAATCCTTAACAGTTTCCTTATCTTTATAGACCATTTCAGTAAATGAATGTAGAGAATAATAATTAAAAAGGAGAGTTGCACTTAATGTACCATTTAATTCCTCAACCGAAACTATATCAATAAACACATGCTCGTTGTTTAAGAATATTGCCCCATATGTTTCTAATAAGTACGTTTCATATTCTTCAAAGTCCATGGTATATAAAGGAGACTCTAAATATATCCATTTGACGTCGGAGGGTAAAGACTCCATATCATTCTTGACTGCAGTAACAGCAAAGTAGTAGGTCCCCGCATTTTCTACATTGAAGGATTGGCCTTCATCACAATAATACCATTCATTATCACCATATTGATTATAAACTTCATAGATAAGCGAATCTAATGAATAACCATAATATATCTTATAATAATAAGCTCCGGGAACCTCGGACCAATATATATTAAAACTATTTGGGTATTCCTTGTCACGAGTCAATACCAAAGTTTCAGGTCTAAAATCCTTTCTTATGCTGTCATAGAACTCAGAAAGGCTGTAATTATGTATCTGAGGCAGCTCAACATATTTATTTATTGGTATTGCAAAGCCTAAATTTTCTCCCCCTGGGATACCTGCGTTAGTAATACCTATTGCTTCTCCTTTTGTATTAACAAGCACTCCTCCGCTGCTTCCCGGGCTTATGGGAGCTGTTATTTGAAAGCCAATATCCCTGATGGAGCTTACAATTCCTTCGGACAATGTATTTTTAAGCCCTACGGGGCTCCCTATAGTATATATTCTTTCTCCAAGCCTTACCTTATCTGAATCTCCAATTTCAATGTATAAATCCACCTTCCTGTTAATATCTAATACAGCAATGTCATCTTCTTCACTATATGCCAATACCCTGACTTCGCCAGAATATTCTTCATTATTATCATGGACTATTGTTAAGCTTTCTGCTCCCACAATAACATGATAATTGGTTATTAGTTTGCCATCCTCTGATACATAAAAACCACTACCGGTCCATATTCCACCATCATATCCATATGCCTCAATCATAACAACTGCAGCTGCCAATTCGCCTATTTCTATGCTGTTTAGCTCACTCTTATCATCAGGAGTTGGTGTAGGCGTAGGAGTTGGAGTTGG
>JAAYTU010000064.1 GCA_012523705.1 Clostridiaceae bacterium | reverse complement strand
TGCTATGGGAAGCATCCTGTTTAGTTTTTCCTTTTCTGCTGATATGGAATTTATTATTGCTCTACCAGGATAGATTCTTAATGCGGCCTCCAAGGCATCAGGATTTGATGTGTCAATCAAAAGAGGCGTTGAAACGCTATTGGTTACAGCATTAACCATCCTTTTCAGAGTCTCAGTTTCATCTATGCCAGGCACCCCTGCATTAACATCAAGCAATACAGCTCCTGCTTCTTCCTGCTCCCTTGCAAGTTTAGAAACCACATCCATATTGCCGCTTAGCAAAGCCTCCTTCAAGGCTTTCTTTCCGGTGGGATTAAGCCTTTCTCCTATTATTGTAAATGGCATAGAAGAATTAATCTGCACCGTACCTCTGTTAGAAGAAGCAATGCCACATTTTCTTTCTTCCACCTGTACCGGCATATATGCTGCGGCTTTATTCTTTAAAGCCTTTATAAACTCAGGGCTTGTTCCGCAGCAGCCCCCTATGGCATTGGCTCCTGCTTCAACAAGATCCTCAACATACACACTAAACCCTTCAGGGTCCATATTAAAGACTGTCTTTCCATTTTCGAGATGGGGCTTGCCCGCATTAGCCTTGGCTATAAGGGGAACCTTCGCGTAGGGCTTCATTTGTCGAATTAAAGCCACCATTTCGGCAGGACCACTTGAACAGTTGCATCCTACAGCATCTGCACCCAAAGATTGCAGTGTGATCAAGGAGCTTACAGGATCATTTCCCATAAGGGTCTTGTCTCCCTCATAGGTTAGTGTAACCATGACGGGTTTGTCGCACATCTCCTTTATTGCTATAAGGGCGGCCCGTGCCTCCTGGACATCCATCATGGTCTCAATAACAAACAGGTCTACTCCACCGTCAATCAAGCCTTTAACCTGGGATTTAAAGCTCTCTACAGCCTGTTCAAAGTCTATTGAGCCAAAGGGCTGAAGAAGGCTTCCACAGGATGAAATATCCCCTGCTACAAGGCATGTATCGCCTGCAGCTCTTCGAGCTGTTTGAGCAAGAGCCTTATTCAGCTCATATGCTTCCTCCGACAGCCCAAACTCGCCCAGCTTTATAGGGTTTGCGCCGAATGTAAATGTGTAAATAATATCAGCACCTGCTTCAACATATAATCTTTGAATTTCCTCAACAAGCCCGCTGTTTAAAGCAGCCCATTTTTCAGGACAAAGGCCACCGGGCATACCTGATTGCTGAAGTAGGGTACCCATTGCTCCGTCCAAAATTACTATTCTATCCTCAAATAATTTACGAAATTCCTTTTTGGTCATGAAATCCACCTTTTAGTTTATTAGCCCGAGATACCGGCCACGGCAAAAACAGATTTTTCAGGGATAAGCATATATGCATCGTTTAATGTAAGTCCAAGGCTTTCACCTTTAAGTAATCTATAAAAGTCTTTCTGCAGGGAAATATCAAAATCTCCATAGCCGGGACTAAAGCGCATTTTTGTTAATAGCCTTCCTTTTGACCTCAGCTGCTGATTTACCATATCCATTGTAAAATCTAAGGCGGCATCAGTTATTACCGAGGCGGCTGCATCTACGATTACAGCCTCACTCATTTTATCTTCCTTCTGAAGCCTATCTATTAAAGCCATTATATTATGGCCACCTGTAGCGGCCATAATTAAAGCCTCGCTGCAATTTTCCAATAATCCGGACAACCCTCGGCCCGATAGAACAGTATCATCGGCCAGTCTGACATTCGGAGAATCAACTCCTTCTATTTTCATAATCCGGTAGGCAACTGTGATCTCCAGTGAATTTTCAGCCTTTTCAATCACTCTCTCTATATCCCCGGCCAGATCAGGGGAAAGCTCCGTACGTATTTTACTATAGCCCAGTCTGGAATATATGAGGTTTTTATTATAGGAAGGTTTTATATTTTTAATTATCCTTATTTCATCCACTGCAATTGCCTCTTTGCATTCTTCCATGCAATTTTTCTCATATTTTATCATATTAAGCTACCCAGAACAATTACAATGTATATCATTATGCAAATAAGGCGCTTAGATTAAGCGCCTTACTATTCGATACACGTTATTAATGCCTATAATGCCTACTCCTCTGATGGAGTTTCCTCTGATGGAGTTTCCTCTGATGGAGTTTCCTCTAACTGAGTGTCCTCTGCCGGAATTTCCCCAGTTGGAGTGTCCTCTGCCGGTTTGTTCTCTGCGGAACTGTCACCTTCCAGAGCGTCTTCTGACGGTTTGTCCCCGGCTGGATTTTCCTCTGATGGAATCTCATCTGCTGAAGGATTGTAGCCATTTTTGAAAATGTCTTCGAATTCATCGGCTTCAATACGCTCTTTCTCAAGCAGAGCCCTTGTAACATCCTCAAGCTTGTCTTTATGCTCTGTAAGGATTTCTTTTGCCTTATTGTAACAGCTCTCTATGATTTCCTTAACCTCAGCATCTATCTTAGCCGACACCTCTTCGCTGTAATTGCGTGCATGGGCGTAGCTCTTTCCAATGAATACCTCATCATTTTCATCACCGAATACCAGGTTGGAAAGATTGTCACTCATACCGTATTTGGTAATCATGTTTCTAGCAGTAGTATTAGCCTTTTTCAAGTCTGAAAACGCTCCTGTACTGATTTCACCAAGCATCAGTTCTTCTGCAGCTCTTCCTCCTAAGCTAACCACTATCTGCTCTATTAGCTGGCCTTTGGTTGTGTAGTGTCTGTCTTCATCAGGCTTATATGAAGTGAAGCCCCCTGCTCCTCTTCCTGAAGGAATGATCGTAACACGGTCAACCTTATCGGTGCTTGAGATAACTCTGATTGTAATAGCGTGTCCTGCCTCATGGTAGGCTGTAAGCTTCTTTTCCTTGTCGCTGATAACGCGGCTCTTCTTTTCTGGACCCATTACAACCTTGTAATTTGCTTCCTTTATTTCAGCCATTGTAATTTCCTTGAGATTTCTGCGGGCTGCTAACAACGCCGCTTCATTAAGCAGATTCTCAAGATCGGCTCCGGTAAATCCAGGAGTTGTTTTTGCAACGTCTTTTAAATCTACATCATCGCTTAGAGGCTTATTCTTTGAGTGAACCATCAAAATCTCTTCACGGCCTTTAATATCAGGGTAATTCACTACAATCTGTCTGTCAAAACGTCCAGGACGCATCAATGCCGGGTCAAGAATGTCTGGTCTGTTGGTGGCGGCTAAAATGATAACGCCTTCATTAACTCCAAAGCCATCCATCTCGACTAAGAGCTGGTTCAGAGTCTGCTCTCTCTCGTCATGGCCTCCACCTAAGCCCGCTCCTCTATGACGGCCTACGGCGTCAATCTCATCTATAAAAACAATTGATGGTGCATTCTTCTTTGCCTGCTCAAAAAGGTCACGTACTCTGGATGCACCTACACCGACAAACATCTCCACAAAGTCGGATCCACTTATTGAGAAAAATGGTGTCCCCGCTTCTCCTGCCACTGCTTTAGCAAGCAAGGTCTTTCCTGTACCGGGTGGTCCAACTAACAACACACCCTTGGGAATACGTGCTCCCAGTTCAACATACTTTTTTGGTTCCTTTAAGAACTCAACAATTTCTTCAAGTTCTTCCTTCTCTTCATCTGCACCCGCCACATCACTGAATCGTTTCTTCATCTTATCCTCGTTGGCCATACGAGCCCGGCTTTTACCGAAGGACATGACACGGTTTCCGCTTCCTCCCTGGGATTGCTGGATGAAAAACACCCAGAAGAAGACAAAGAGAATTACCATGGCGAATACTGGGAACAATTCCAGCCACCACGGTGGAGTAGACTTTTTCTCTATGGTATAGTCTGATATTTTCCCCTCGTCAAAGGCCTTATCTAATAAATTAATAAAAGACTCCTGAGAAAGAAAACTGATGTTATATCGATAATCTGCTAAAAATTTACCCGATGCTTTTTCTAAAATAACATCTGCATCGAGTGTCTTAACAATTATATTCTTAACATTACCTTCATCCAATTCTTTTCTAAAATCTGAATATTTCATTACAGTAGGACTGTTTAAATTTCCATACACCATAATAACAAGGGCAATAATCACGAATATAATGATAGGAAAGCTAGCGCCCCTAAATCTTTTCAAGTTATAATCAACCTCCTGTATATCCCCAAAGGGTATATATACTTACACTTACATCTATTTTAGACTTATATAATGTTACCATACCAACTATTAAAATACAATAAAAATAACGGTCATAATTCTTCCATTACACATACATCGGGCAAGTTTCTGTAACGCTCGGCATAATCGAGGCCGTAGCCAATAACAAACTTGTCCGGAATAATTATTCCCTGATAATCCACATCAAGGGGAACCTTTCTCCTTGATGGCTTATCCAAAATTGTACATATCTTAACGCTGGCACAATGCTTAGCAGTGAATAAATCCTTAAGATATGTAAGGGTCAGCCCTGTGTCTATTAAATCCTCAACAATCAGCACATGCTTCCCTGTAATATCGTAATCAATGTCCTTAAGAATCCTAACAACCCCTGATGATACTGTTTGATTCCCATAGCTGCTTACTGAAATAAAATCTACGCTTACATCTATGGTCAATGCTCTGCAAAGATCGGACAAAAACATAAATCCACCCTTCAGAACACCCACCAACAATAAATCCTTACCCTCATAATCCTTAGAAATCCTTTTAGCAAGTTCCTCTGTTTTGGCTTGAAGCTCTTCTCTTGATACTAATACACTCATTTTAGGCATCTTCTTCTCCTCCGTTGTCTGAAAAACTCCACGAGAGCATCCAAATCCTTTTACTATCCTCCCGCGCTCGAAAGTCCTCTGATGTTCTCATTCCAATGATCCAGGCGATTCTCTGGCCCTGGGCAATCAAGGGAATTACAGTTCTTTGATCCCTCGGCACCTTCTGATCAATAAAGAAATCCTTTAGTTTTTTCTCTCCCGCTGAATTGTAAGGCCTTATTCTGTCTCCATCCAACCGGGATCTGATCAGGATTTCTCCATTAATAAGGTCGAGGTCGAAAAACTGAGTTAAATCCCTTTCGCTATTTTTTTTATCGGCACAAAGCTTCCTGTACTCTTTCTGGTCTATTACTCTGCTTTTTAAGGCTCCACCTATTTCTATAACCTCGGTAATACCCTCTTTGTCGATGGAATAGGAAAAAGACTTTACCTTCTTTTTAACTCTCCTAGAAAAAATTAATCTCTCATAAGAGATTATTGCATCTATCCCATTTGGTAAGGAAACATTTTTCCCTGTACGACTATTTAAGCATAAGCTTAAAATTTGGTCAACATGTACGGCTTCAAGGTTCTTACGGTCACCGTTTATTCTTTCCCAAGCAAGCCTTATTATCCTTTTACTGATAGCAATCGATAAAGAAGCCAAACTTTGTGCAGAGAAAATTATCTCATCATTATCCGAGCCCGATAAAGCCTCTTTAATTAATGCAATATTATAATACTTTTTTGTTTCTTTATCCAGATAATTTCTTTCAGGAATGACCAGTTCTGACAATCTAATGAGCTGATTTGCAGGATCTGCATCAAACCATTCTTTTATTTTGGGAAAGAGCATATTTCTTATGCGGTTTCTGGTATATTCATTTTCATTATTTGTACTGTCAATACAATAAGGGATATTATTAAGTTTTAAATATTCCTCAATTTCACTTCGGGAAACATTAAAAAGAGGCCTTATTATCCTTCCTTGCTTAATAGGCATACCACAAAGCCCATCAAGACCAGCACCCCTTATAATATTTAACATGACTGTCTCTGCTCTGTCATCACGATTGTGAGCAACAGCAATGTAATCATAGGATAAATTATCTAATACCTTGCTGAAAACCCTGTATCTGGCTTCCCGCCCTGCTTCCTCCTCAGAAACTCCAAGCTTCTTACTTAAGTTTTTAATATTAACAAAGCAGGCTTTGGTATTTATTCCCCAATCCCTGCAAATCTCCATTACATAAGCTTGATCCTTATCTGCTTCAATTCCTCTAAGACCATGGTTTACATGAACCACAAAGAGTTTAAGATCATATTCTTGCCTAAGCTCAATCAGCACCTTTAGAAGGCATACCGAATCGGCTCCTCCAGATACCCCTATTACTACCTTAGAACCTGGATTCAGCAAATTATTGTCTTCGATATCCTTTCTCACCTTATTAAGCAAACTGTTTTCCATCTACATTATCCTGGTGGCGTATTGTTTGTTCTATCATCGTACATCCGGTTCCCGAATTTTGTGAATTCCGGGAGCCAAGCCAATTCAACCGTTCCGGTTGAACCATTTCTATGCTTTGCAATTATTACCTCAACCACATTTTTCTTGTCTGTTTCTTCGTTATAGTAGTCATCTCTGTATAAAAAGATTACCATGTCGGCATCCTGCTCAATGGCTCCCGACTCTCTCATGTCACTAAGGATAGGCCGATGATCTGCCCTCTGCTCTGGCGCACGGCTAAGCTGTGACAGAGCTATAACAGGAACATTCAGTTCCTTTGCCATTATTTTTAGTGAACGGGATATTTCAGAAATCTCCTGTTGTCTGTTATCGGATTTCCGCCTTCCCTCCATAAGCTGCAAATAGTCGATAATTACAAGGTCTAAGCGCCTTTCAAGCTTTAGCTTACGGAGCTTTGACAACATTTCTACAGTATTGGCACTGGCATTATCATCTATGTAAATCGGGGATTTCGATAAGGGACCTAGGGAGTATCCGATTTTTTCCCAATCTTCTGCCTCGAGGCGGCCTGTTCTCATTTTTTCTAGCTCAACCATGGATTCTAATGCCAGAATTCTGTTAGCCAGCTGAATTTTAGACATCTCCAGACTGAAAATTGCCACAGAAAAGCCCCGCAATGCTGCATTGACAGCTGTATTCAGAACAAATGAGGTCTTACCCATTGCCGGTCGGGCAGCCACTAAAATCAGGTCTGATTTCTGGAAGCCTGCGGTTTTTCTGTCCAAATCTATAAAACCGCTGGGCACTCCTGTCAAATCGCCCGTTTTGGTACATAGTTCTTCTAATTGGGAGAATGTGCTTTCTAACAGTGTATTAATATGCTCTAGTCCAGTGCGGTTTAAACCCTGGGAAATATTAAAAATGCTTTTCTCCGCTTCACTAAGTACCTCTGTCCCCTCCATGGAACCTTTGTATCCGAGATCAACAATTTTCCCAGAAGCACTGATAAGCCGCCTTAACAGGGATTTGTCCTGCACAATAGAGACATAGTGAGTTACATTGGCAGTAGTAACTACACTTGAAGCCAGTTGAGCAATATATTCCATATCCCCGACCTTTTCAAGGGTGCCCCTTTTTGAAAGCATGTCAGAAACCGTAACAATATCAACAGGTTCACTATCTAAATAGAGAGATGATATGGCCTCATATATTTCCTTATGCTTTTCTAAATAAAAATCATCTGACTTTAGCCTTCCACAGACTTCGGAAAGGGCTTCCTTGTCAATAAGAAGAGCCCCGAGAATTGATTGCTCCGCCTCAATATTATGGGGCGGAATTCTTGTTAATTGTTCCTCCACCTTGTTCCCCCCAGATAATTAGCCTTCCTGCTCTCCTACCACTTGAACCTTTATCCTGGTTGTTACTCCGGCATAAAGCTTAATTTCTACTTCTGTCTCACCTAGGGTTTTAATTGCCTCGGGGAGATTTAACATCTTTTTATCTATTGAATACTTATGCTGTTTTTTAAGCTGATCTACAATATCTTTACTTGTAATAGAACCAAAAAGCTTTCCGTTAGCTCCTGCCTTTGAATTAACAACAACAGTCAAGCCAGACATCTTTTTAGCCAGGTTTTTTGCATCAGACAACTCATTTTCCTTGCGGTGTTGTTTAGCCGCATTCTTTGCATTTGCCTCATTTAGAGCTGCAGAGGTTGCTTCTACAGCCAAACCTCGTGGAATGAGATAATTCCTGGCATAGCCATCACTAACCTCAACCACTTGATCCTTCTTTCCTAATGATTTAACATCCTGCGTTAAAATTACCTTCATGGGCAACATCCCCCTTATATAGATATTAGAAGTGGGATAAAAAATCCTACTTCCTACAAATAAAATCAAATAATTATAGTCTTATCTAGTTCTTCATGTCACTTGTACAAGGATTGTTTCTGGTACGGTATAAGGCCGATAAATCCCCAAAATATTTCTCCGCATCATGCTCCTGTAAAAGTCCAAGTCTTATCTTGGTTGAAATCTGCCGGTCAATAAGTGAATAATCAATCCCCATCCTTCTGGCAAGAAGATAACATATTATTATGGAATCAGACAATGTATCGAGAGTAACTCCGCGCAAGTCATCACACTTTTCATCGCTCATCTCGCTGTAAAGCTGTGATATCGCCAGAAGCAAATCTGCCTTAAGGCTTTCAATCAGCCTTAAGTTTTTAGTAATATCCATTCCTTTAATATTCATTCTATCACTTCCACCCCTGTTTGTCAGAATAATTATAGCATCGCTCGGGGTGTAAGTTCCAATTTCCCAGAAATACAGGCTAAACACATGATAGCTGCATCTAATCTCTAATTATACACAGCCTAGTTTCCAATGAAACATTAGAAGAGCTTGGTCTCGCTGCAACTAACCATTAGTTTAATACAGCCTATAGATAAAATCTATAGGCTGTTAATTTTACTTAGTCTGTTGTATAAGGCAGTAACGCAATATGTCTGGCTCTCTTGATTGCCACTGTCAGCTGACGCTGATGCTTTGCGCAACATCCGGAAATTCTTCTTGGAAGAATTTTCCCTTTCTCTGATAAATATTTTCTAGTTTTCATTAGATCCTTATAGTCAATTGAATCAACCTTATCTACACAAAACTGGCATATTTTACGCCTTGCTCTTCTCATCCCGCGTCTGCCATCGCGTCCGCCGGATCTGGGAGCTCTATCTCTTTTTGCTTCGGCCATTTCGAAAAATGCCTCCTTCCAAGATACAATATCATTTTTTCTTTACACTACACGCATTACGCATTTTTTCTATCTATATATCCGTTTTGCTAATTAATAGTGCAATAACTATATCATAATTTGAATAAGACTGTCAAATAAGATTTCTCGGTTAAGAATTCTTCAAGACGCCTATTATTTATGTAATTTACTTGTCTGCTCCTCTAACATATCAATTATCTGCTCCTCGGGAACTGGCCTGCTGAAATAGTATCCCTGAACCCTTTCGCAATCCATTTTTTCTAGGTACATGTACTGATTCCCTGTCTCAACTCCCTCAGCCACAATGCTGAGGCCGAGGCCATGACCAATATCTATAATATTATCCAGAAGTATATCCTTTTCTGTGTCACTACCAATTGTATCTATAAAGCTCTTGTCAATTTTTAAGGTCTTGATGGGCAGTTTTGTCAGGTAGTTCAACGATGAGTATCCTGTTCCGAAGTCATCCAAGGCTAGGGAGATTCCAGCCTCCTCTACTGTTGCCAGGTTGTTCATTACAGTTTCAACATTATCCATCATAATTGATTCCGTAATTTCCAGCTCAAGCATTTCAGGGGATAGATCATATTTATCCAGCAACTGCATTACCTCCTGTGCGAATTTCTCCTGAGTAAACTGAATTACAGAGGTATTAACAGATATGATTAAATCGTCATGTCCAAGCTCATGTATTCTTTTAATGAATTTAATGGATTCCTCCAATATCCAAGATCCAAGAGGAATAATGGCACCCGATTCCTCTGCTATAGGTATAAATCTCCCCGGGGATACCATTCCAAGCACGGGACTATTCCATCTTATCAAGGCCTCGAAACCCATAATTCTTCTGTCAGGCAAGCTATATTGAGGCTGATAGTAGATGATAAATTCATCGTTATCCAATGCCACCTTAAGGCTGTTCATGAGGCTTAGCTTTTCAACAAGAACGTCATTCATCTTTGCATCAAAATATACATATTTTGATCTTTGCTCATAGGCTCTGTACTTAGCGGTATCGGCATTTTTCAATAAATCCTCGAAGTTCTTTCCATCCTTGGGATACATAGCTATACCCGCATTAACAGATAAATTGACTTCGTAAATATCAATTTTTATAGTGACATCCAAATAGTCTATAATTTCTTCTACTATATTCCCAAGCTCTTCTACATCGGAATAATCATATAGCATTATTGCATAATCGTCACCGCCGATTCTGCACAGATGCATTCTGTCGGTCTGCTTGTTCTGCAAGCGTTTAGCCACCTCTATTAAAAGCAGATCCCCCACATCATGGCCATAGGAATCATTTATTAACTTAAAATTATAGATGTCAATAATAGCAATAGCGATATTCCGGGTGTCTTGTGCAACAAGCTCATCAAAGCATACATTGAAACTGCTTCTGTTTGCAAGGCCAGTGAGGCTGTCATAGTACGCGAGCTTATGTATTTTTTTCTCTGACTCTTTCTTAGAAGTGATGTCTGTATTTGACCCTGCCATTATTAATGGATTGCCATTATCATCAAACAAAGCCTTACCAACAGTATGAATCCACTTAACATTGCCCTTGGGGGTTTTGATTCTGTACTCACATTCATAGAAATCAGTCTTGTTCTTTAAGTGATTGAGGTATGCTTCAACGAAATTATCCAGATCCTCTTCAAAAATGATTTCTTCCTGAAAACCTCTTTTTTTATGTATGCTGCCCTCTATTTCAGACTCATCTATTTCAAAAATCTCATACCACTTATCTGAGTAGAAATATGTATCGCTTTCCACATCCCACTCCCAAATACCAATATTTGATGCCTCAACAACAAGATTATATCTTTGATCCTTTTCGAGAAGCTTTTGCCTTTGTTCAATGAGCTCATCAAGCTGATTTTTTAATTCCTGTTCCGAGGCTGCCAGCTGTTCATAAACAGCCGATAGTTCTTCATGCTTTTCAATCAGTTGAATTTCATAATTAACTCTATCTGTAATACCAAATCCAATCAACTCAAAAACCGGGGTAGCCGATTGTCTGTTCAACAGATTCAAATTATAGAGCAAATGCTCTGTTTCGCCTGTGCTACATGAAAGACTGATTTCAGAGTTTTCAATTTCTACATTCTCATTCTTTAAGCATTCATCCATGATTTTTCTTAGCTTATCTTGTTCATAGAAATTAAGAAAATCAAATATTCGGAAGACTTTAACTACATCCTCTTGTAAATATCCGAGGGATTCCTCGGCATTTGTGTTGAATTCTATAATTGTTCCGTCACTAAGGAAGGAAATGACTATCAGCTTACCTGTTTCAACAGCTGTTTTAAGGGATCTCTCCTCCTTTTGGATTTTTTGATTAAGAGATGTAAAATAATAATTTACTCGTATATATGCTACGAGAAACAGACCCATAATAACTGATACAAGTGCAAGCATAGGAGTTATATCGTTAAAAGAATCGTTAGCCGGTGATATAGCAAGAAATGACCATTTAGTATCGTTTATGGGGCTAAAGCCCATAATTTTACGGTTCCCATTAATAATAAATTTTCCAGCACCTATTTCCCCTCGTATCATCCTTTGCCCAAGATCCGAGAGCTCATCCAATTCAGGATTATTAATTGTCTCCAGAAGCCAATCCTTCTTTTCTTTTACTATACTTCTATCCGGATGAGCTATAATAAGGCCTGAATAATCAACGAGACACCCGATGCCTTCATCTCCGAAGGCTGTATCTTCAACCAATTGGCAAAACTGTTCCGCCGAATACACTATACAAACGACGCCAATGATACTTGTACCATCAAAGTCATATACAGGCACAGAAAATGCAATAGCGGGATAATCACCAAACTGTTTAACTTCAACAGTTTCCATGGTTTTTTCTCCAGCCATTGCACGTGAAAAGAAATATTCATTTTTTACATTATAGGAATCTCCATAGGCTATATGAAATTGTCCGGAAGTATCTATAAACCCAAAATCATATGTATCGTCCCATTCATCAATATCTTTTAATAACAGGAGTTTATCATCAATATCAGTAGATCCTCTCATGGTTTTTAGGCGTGAAATAGCCTCCAACTTGTCAAATGACCAGGCAATTTTGTTCTCGACTGTTTTAGCACCCTGTTTTGATATTTCCACTAATGACTCTTCTGTCATCCTGTTTAAATAGTTGTTTGTGAAAATAATGACAATTGTGCTTGCTAAAACTATCAACACTATGGCTATTATATACCTTCCCGGGCGATTAATCTCCCTCCCAAACAGCCGCATGAAAGTCCCCCTATTAAGATATAAATCGAAATCACTCGTATATTTATACCCAACAGGAGGACTTTAAAACAAAATCTTTTACAAAATATGCTATGATTATTGATTTTTTATAATATTACTTTATTTTTGGGGTTTATCTTCCTTTTTATCATCCGGCTTTTCCATTGCTTCTATATTTGCCTTCTCAGACTTTTCGCTTGTCTTTTCACCGGAAGGTATTTCGGAAGATTTGTCTGAAAATTTGTCGCTTACCTTGTCCTCTACTAGCTGTTCCTTTGTTTTTTTCGAAAAGAACTTTGTGCCGGCCCGATGCTTTTCGGCTGCAACAGCTTGCACCCCTTTGTTTTTCTTCCTTCTCTTAATAGATTTAAAAATACGAAGTATGACAACAATTATTATTATCCAGATAAGAAGCCCAATCCATGCACCGGCTAACCATACTATAAAGTCTTCGCAACCTATTTTGAAGTTCTCCAGGGCTTCGTTGAATGATCTTGACACTCTTTCACCCAATGTTTCAGGTGTCGGCTTGGTTTCGGTTCTGTCAGTTACCTCCTGAATATATACTGTTATTCTGCTAAAGGCCACCAGACGATCATAATTTCTTATAGTATTCTCCAGGCTTTCAATCTCATAGCGAACTTGTGAAATACGGCTTTCTAAGGTAATAACATCATCAAGATTTACTGATTTAGCCAAGATATCCAGAAGTGTTTCCTCCTGAATCTTTAAAGCCTTGATTCTTGCCTCTGTATCATAATATGTGTCGGTGATATCTGTTCCCTTTGAGTCAGATTCTAATACAGTTCCGATATTCCCCATGCTCTTCAGGGCCTGTTCATACCTTTCTGCAGGAACACGAATAATATATGTAGCCCTTCTTCTGTTGGTAGAGTATTGACTCTTTCCTACTACATTTCTGACCTCTGCAAAACCCCCAAAATCATTTATCAGCTGATCCATTGCTGCAATTGAGTCATCAAAATACGTTGTTTCTAAGGATACTTCCCCATCCATAATGATTTTTCGCTGGCTCATTACATCTTTCGCGCCCGCGCCAACCTGACTGCCCGAATCACCATAGCCTCCTTCCCCCAGACCTGATCCGGGATCTTGAGCTTCTGGCGGCGAATCCCAGCTTTGCTCCTTCGGACTATAATCGTAATTTGGAGCAGCGGCCCCAGTATTTGCATTTTGATCATGCGAAGAACTACATGCTGTAGCTAAAAAAGAGAGAATCAGTAATAAGGATGTGACTAAGGCTAGTTTCTTAAAAGAGCTCTGTTTTTTTAATCTGCTCATAATCATTTACTTATACCTCACTTTTATATCTTTTACTTATTTGACTGTCTTAGATGAAGAATGGTTCATTTTTTAATTTTTATCCCCTCTATAGAAAATACTACCACTATTGATAAAAAGCGAAGCATGTAGATATAGGTTGTTGGATATAAAGATGCCAAACCGTGTGTTGCAGTAGGATGGAGACTAGAAACATACACAAAAAAGGACTTCAAGAAATCTTGAAGTCCTTGGCGCGCCCAGCAGAGATCGAATCCACAACCTTCTGGTCCGTAGCCAGACGCTCTATCCAGTTGAGCTATGGGCGCATATTTGAGCACTTTTAAGGTGCATGTTATATAATAATACAAACATCGGGAAAAATCAATAGTTCCTTTATGGATAATTAAAACCCCTGATTTTCTCCTCTTAGCCTAAAACATATCACGTTTCCACAGAATAAAGCTCATTATTAAGCATATTACTACAGAGCCTGCAAGCACATAAAGCCACATGAGCGGATTCTCCCCCAATGGCAATGGAAAGTTCTGACCAAAGAAGCTATAAACCATATTGGGGATGGACAAAACAATGGTCATTGCCGCTAAGAACTTCATTACTTCATTCTGATTGTTAGATATTATCGAGGCAAAGGCATCCATTGTCCCACTTAAGATTGAGCTGTATATAGTCGCCATTTCAATGGCCTGCTTGTTCTCAATAATTGTATCCTCCAAAAGGTCAGCATCTTCTTCATACAGCTTAATAAACTTCCCGGTTAATAGCCTCTCTAAAACTGTTTCATTCGATTTTAAAGAAGTATTGAAATAAACTAAGCTCTTACTCAAATCCAACAGCTTATAAAGCTCCTTGTTACGCATAGACTTATGCAGTGACTTTTCAATAAACTCACTCTTCTTATCAATATGCTTCAGATATTTCAAGTACTCAGTTGACACATGATACAAAATCTGCAGAATAAATCTAGTCTTCTTATAGGTATAGAAATCCTTTATCTGTGCATTTCTGAACCTTTCCAGAACCGTAGTCTGTCTGCTGCTGATGGTAATAATATAGTCGTCCCTTACAGTAAGGAAGCCCATAGGTAATGTCTCAAACTTAATTGTTTTGTTATCCTCATAGACATACGGAATATCAATAATTATAAGGGTCTGGCCATCTTCTACATCAATACGGGGCTTCTCTTCATCATCAAGTGCATCCCTTATAAAATCCTGATTAACATCAATACTATTAACCACTAACTCAATTTCCTCTTCAGTAGGGCTCACAAGATTAATCCAGCAACCCTTTTCCATGGAATCCAGTTTTAACAATTCATGACGATGTAATAACTCCGTCCCCGCTTGTGTCTTGTAAATCTCAATCATGTAACTCACCAGCTTTCTATGTAAAGTTCTTGAAATGGTCTAAAAAATACGCAGATCAGCAGTTGGGAAACCGCGCGATATGCTATCCTCTATTGAGCTTCTATAGTCTTTGAAGTGTGGCTGATTAAGCTCCGGCAGCTTAACAATAAAAGGACCTTATTATTTCGTAATAAAAAAGTCCGCCGGAGCGAACTACATCATCATTATTAATTAAATAATGATAAACACTCCCGTCATTGAGTTTTGGCACTATGCGGCTTAGGTCTTCACCAGCTACATTAAACAAAACCTTAATTCGGCAATGTCTGTTCACCCATTGGCGTCTCTCGACGTTTCCGGGCAGCAGCGTTTTTCCGCATAGGAGCCTCACCTAATAGAGAATATTCATTTCTTAAACTACTTCTTAATTATAGACATAATTAATGATATCGTCAACACTAACAGAAAACTCTAGGGTTTCCAGAAATAATGCTATCCTGCTTTCCCTGATAACAATCACTTGGTGATCCCTCAAACTAGTACTTAAATCAAATAACCGCCGAAAGATAGCAGGGTTGCCGATAATCCCTCAAACGAGTACCTTGATGCGAAGCTCCTTACTACCTTTCACGACAACAATCTTTTATCTAATGGTGCAACTGTCTCTTGCACCTCAATGCCCAAGCTCCTTACTACCTTCCATGACAACAATCCCCTGGTGCTAATCCTGTCTTAATGCGGCCATAACGTTAAGCTTCATTGCTCTTCTTGAGGGGAATATCCCTGCCAACAGGCTTGCAACCGGCGCAAAGGCCAGGGCCACTGCTGACAGCCAAATAGGTATATATGAGGAGTCCAATGTCATTTCTCCCTCAGGAGTCCAAATTGTTGAAGATCCAAGGTTTACATTAAACTTGTTCAGCAGGAAGGAAAGAAGATAACTGAGCCCTATCCCCAATAATCCACCGAACAAGCCAATCCACCAGGCTTCCATCAGGAAAATACGTTTTATATCCTTTAACTTCGCACCTATAACCTTTATGATCCCAATCTCACGGGTGCGTTCATATATTGACATAAACATAGTATTGGCTATACCAATTGCCGCAATAATAAAGGACATGATCCCTATGCCTAAAAGAATCTGGCGAAGTCCTGCAGATTGCTGCTGCATATCCTCAAGAATTTGTATGGGGCTGTAGCATCCATAACCCAGCTCGCTTATCTGGTCCATTATGTTGACTACTTCATTTATATCGTCTGCTTTAACTATAACCTGCTGATAGCCTTGATCGGTACTGCCACTTGAGACCGGATACATTCCTCCACCGGAACCGCTGTTTTGCCTGTTCCACTTGTCTATTTCCTTCTGATATTTTTTTACCGTATCAAAGGGCATTATTATAGACCAATCATATTCGGAACCGCTTTGCCCAACTTTTCCAACCACCTGCACCTTAACAGGCTTTGCCTTTACCTTAGGTTGAGTCATTCCCGGATATGATTCTCCATAATTCATATCCCAGCTGATGGTGAGCTTTTCATCCATGAAATTAAAATCCTCCGGCATGGGCTCCCAGCTATACCTTGATACTTTTGGGTTGTAAAAATTCTGTGGAACATATTGCCCGATCACCATATGATTTGTATCACCATCCTCTAAAGGACGTCCCTCTTCTAGGGGGATGTCAAGGAGGCTGAACATATCGGCTCTGATGCCCAAAATACTAACATAGCCCACATACTTACCGGCCATCATTTTTACATATATATTCATCACAGGAGTTGCACCCTGGACGCCCTTCATCTTTTCAAATCTGGCTATCATATTATCGTCCAGAGGCGGAATTTCTTTGCCATCAGGGGTAACACCACCTTGATTATAGTTGTATACCTGTATCTGCATGATGTTACCCATCTGGCTTACTTGTGCCATGAAATTACGCTCCATGGCTATTCCCAAGGAAAGCATGATTACTATGGCACAACATCCAATAGCTACTCCCAAAACGGTCAGAATAGTACGGAGCTTGCGGCGCCACAGATTCTTAATACTTAAAGAAAGTGAATCTACTAGCCTCATTAAAATTCAAACTCCTCTTTTTTCTTCTTCTTACGCTTAATAAGTATTATTGCAGTTACTACTCCTGCAACAACCACTACACCAATGATAATGTAAAACCATACACTGCTGAAAAAACTCTGGTTGGGTTCTTCCAAGCCGGGATCCATGGGAAATCCATCCACAGGGAATTCCCCTTCAGGCGGGTAGTACTCTTCGATAACATTCATGGAAATGTCCTTCACTGTCTCCTGGACCTCCCCACTGGCATTCTCGTATTGGAAAACAATCCTACCCTTTGCTTCACCAGGCATGGTTGGAACTATATTAAGCTCAAAGTATTCAACCCTTCCTGATTCGAAATTGCCAAAATAGTTGCTGCTGGGTTGTGCCTCAAAATCTCCCTCAACATTGAGCTTTACATTGTATATATCCGTTTTCCCTAAGTTATACATTTCAAAGAAGAGATAAATTGGAACACCTAAACTAGCCTCGCTAGGCACAATAAAATCCGAAACCTCGAACCTTGATGGCTGATACACAGGTATCCCAATAATCTCAGTTGCAGAATGCTGTGTTCCCAGATCATCCTCATATTCAAAGGATATACTCATGGTATAGGTCTTGGATTTTGCGTCAGGTATGGTATACAAGGTCACATCCCAGTCAGCAGTGCTCTGGGGATTTATTTTATCGATGTAGAAGGTGTTACTGCTTCCAACCGGAGTAAAAACATTTCCGGTCTCACTGGAGCTATCGCTCACCGAAAAACTTCCTTTTATATTCCTTACTTCCCTAGAGGAATGGGTGTTCAAAAATTGCATCGTCAGATTAAAAGTCTCGCCTGCATTTACAAGGGTAGGCTCTGAAGAATAGCTCTTTATAATTATTTTAGGAATATTCTTGCCAGGCTCGGGAGTACCGGAAGAATCAGAGTCTATGAACACTGATATTGCCTGGGAAATAGAAACACCATCCTGGTCATTAACAGGCTCTACCTTAATCGTAATGGGCACACTACCCCTTTCGGCCTGAGGTTGGGGTTGGAAACTAAAGGTGATGCTCTTACTCTCACCCTTCTTAAGGCCTTGGATAATTTGCATATTTTGTGTTACAGGCAAAAGGGCTTCTGTTACATTCGCAAAAATCTTTATCTGACCTGTATCAAACTCTCCGCTATTCTTAATATTCATAACCACATCAAAGGTCTCCCCGGGTTTTACTGTGGCTTTCCCGGCTTTTAAGTCTGTAACCTCTATGATAGATCCTACGCTGCCACTACCGGCTACGGGAATCCAAACCTCAATCTCCTGGGGACTTGATTCTGCAGGCCTTCCCTTTTCATCCTTATATTCCAGAGTAAAATTAACAGGGTAGCTTCCACTTTTTAAGGAGGATGAAGCCCTTAGAGAATATGTAAGAGTTTGAGACCTACCTCCAGCAATTTGGCCAAGATCATTTCCTCCTGTTCCGGAAATCAGGGTAAAACCATCCTGAGCTAAGCCTGATATGTTAATCTTTACGTCCTTTGCCGCAAAATCTCCTATATTTTTAACTGTTAGAGGAAGATCAAAGGCACTACCTGCAGTTGCACTGATTCCCTCAGGTGTTTCAATAGTCAGCCTACCGTTGTTCTTTAAATTAATTACTTTAACATAAACCGTATGGGTTGTTGTTTCCTTTGTTTCAATAATATTTATCCCATATGAAGGGTTATACTCAACAGTTGTATCAGTGTGCAGCAGTTTAAATGTCAGAGCTTGAGTGCCGCTCTCTGCAAATCTGTCAACCTCCACCTCCAACTCCATCTCCACCGAGGAATTAGAGCTCCCGCCCGAATTTAGGCTTTTTATGGGCATTTCAGTAATAGGCTTAATTGATACAAAAGCAGAGTTCTCCAAATATTGAGACGGAAATACTATATTTCTCACAGTAGTTGAATTTGTAACATTTTTTAGAGTCAGCTTGATAGTATTTGTACTCCCGGCAAATAATTCAATATTCTCATCAGCAGTAACAAGCAGGCTGGAATCCTGCTGACCGCTTAATAATACTGAATCATTTGCCAAAACTTTGAGGGCACCCGAACTCAATAATGATACAAATATAAAAACAATAACCATACACCAAACACTGATTTTAGCGGGCATTAATCTTTTCATGATGCATTTTCCTTCCATTCTGAATTTTTTCAATTTTACCATCTCGGATATTTATAATTCGTGATGCATAGCCTGAAATTTCATTGTCATGGGTTACTATAACCAAGGTCTGATTGGATTCTTTGGCCAAATTAGTCATCAAATCCATCATTTCATATGTAGTGGCAGTATCTAAGTTTCCTGTGGGCTCGTCGGCAAACACGACCTTAGGGCTATTAACAAAGGACCTCGCAATACTGACACGCTGCTGCTGGCCACCACTCATTTGAGAAGGTTTGTGCCCCATTCTGTCCTTTAGTCCTACACTTTCCAATAATTCTTTGGCTTTCATTATTCTCTTGTTTTTTGAAATGCCACAAAAGGTAAGAGGTAACGCCACATTTTCAAGAGCTGTCAAAGTGGGTATCAGATAATAGCTCTGAAAAATGAAGCCTACATATCGTTGCCTGAAAACGGCCAGTTGATTTTCGCTTAATTTATCAATCCTTGTCTTGCCAATATAGATGGATCCTTTAGATGGTCTATCCAGGCCAGCCATGAGATGAAGCAGCGTAGATTTCCCTGAGCCGGAAGGCCCCTTCAGACAACAAATCTCGCCCTCTTCTATTTCTAAGCTGACACCGTCAACAGCCATTATTCTTTCAGGTCCCATCCTATAGGCCCTATAGACATCATTTAGAGTAATAATTACAGACATATGTATCCCCCTGCCTAATCTCTATAAGATATGCGCTAAACTATTACACTATTATACTTCTTTGTCCAGCCACTCTGCTATATCCTTCATAACTATCTCTATCTTGTCTTCATCCTTAGCCAGGTCAAAAATTGCTTTAACACCATTTCTGATTTTCCCGGATAACTCGCTTCCTATAAGCCTTGTGCCAATAAAGATCTTGGGAAGCTGACTTATTATTTCCTCGTACAGAGAGTCTGAGAAGACCTCAGCACTTGTTATGATTCCTTCATCTAGCTTAAAGTATAGCTCAATTCCACCCCATGAAAATCTGTTCTTTAAGCAAATATCAAAATCCGGGGATTCGCCGTAGCACCAGGCCCATGAGCTGTTTCGAGCCACATTGCTTCGGAACTTTTCGTCCTCAGGCCAATTATGCCCGGTTTTGACTTCAATGCGAGGGACTTGTGAATCTATGCTATATTCTTTAATAAATGCCTCTATAATAGCTTCTTTAACATCTTCAACCGTTAAATCGGGAATTATATCAGCTAAATTCGTTACTCTGCTTTTTACAGAGGTAATGCCCTTAGATTTTATTTTGTCCTGTGATACATTAAGGTAATGGGACATCTTCTCTTTATCCGCACCTATAAGAATTGTGCCGTGATGAAGAGCATTATTTTCTCTAAAACAAAAAGCATTCCCCGAAAACTTTTTGCCTTCAACTGTAATATCGTTCCGTCCGCTTTTTTCAGCCTTTATCCCCAGGCTTTCAAGGGCTTTAATAATTACATCACACTGTCTATCAACATTGTATATGCTCCTGCTCATGATAAAGGAAAAATTAAGATTCCCCATGTCATGAAAAACGGCCCCACCTCCTGTTATCCTTCGCGCAAGACGTATATCATCTTCAGCCATAAGGGTAAGATTGCATTCTGTCCAGGGGTTCTGATTTCTTCCAATAACTACGGTTTCTTTATTCTGCCAAAGAAATAGTGTCGCTCCGTCTTTAGATTGATTAACCAGATAGTGCTCCTCAAGTGCTAAATTTATCCAAGGATTGTTAATGTCAGTAGTAATTATTTGAACTTTTTTAGTCATTTGTTGCTCCTGCTTGTCATTAGTAGTAGTTGTTGTTGAAAACTCAAGAGAAGGACTGCCTCCTCTCTCGTTATAACATAAATTACCATCATTATTCAATTACAAAACCGTCACAATAAGTCCCTACACCCTATAGACGAGGTTGCCAGACTTTGGTTCATTATTAATTAATAAAAGGGGACGGTTCTTCTGTGTTTATATCCATATGAGCACAAGGGGACAGTTCTTACGTGCGGTCGTGCGTTTCCTTGTGGCCACGCACGCAAGAACCGTCCCCTTGTGTTTCCCCCTTGTGTGACTAGTCTATTACCTTCCCCAGGCCAGCTTTGGTGACCGGGCAGCCTTTACTTCGTCCAAACGCGAGACATATGTGGTTTTAGGTGCATTCTTCAAGCCCTGGGGATCTTCCCCGGCCCTTATAGCTATGTCAATCATAGCATCGATAAAGGCATCTAAGGTCTCGAGGTTTTCTGTCTCGGTAGGCTCTATCATCATGGCCTCATTAACAATCAGCGGGAAATAAATTGTAGGTGGATGATATCCCCTGTCCAAAAGATTTTTAGCTATATCTAGGGCTGTTACACCCTTTTCAGCCTGTTTTTTGGCAGAGAGAACAAACTCGTGCATGCAAATTCTGTTCTGAGGAATATCATAATAGTCCTCAAGCATCTTCCTGATATAATTGGCATTAAGCACTGCCGCCGTAGAGGCCTCCTTAAGGCCTTTTGCTCCCATAATTCTTATATAACAATAGGCTTTTAATACCACAGAAAAATTACCGTAGAAGGACTTCACCTTACCTATGGAAAGAGGTCTGTCATAATCTAAAACATAGTAGTCGTCTTCCTTTTCAACTACCGGTGCAGGAATAAATGGAATCAGCTTCTTTACAACTCCAACCGGACCTGATCCGGGACCCCCGCCTCCATGGGGAGTTGAAAAGGTTTTATGCAGATTCAAGTGGGCAATATCAAATCCCATATCCCCCGGTCGGGCAATTCCCATAATGGCATTCATGTTGGCACCATCATAATAGAGTAACCCACCACAATCATGAACCATCTGTGAAATTTTGAGGATGTCCTCTTCAAAAAGCCCAAGGGTATTAGGATTTGTAAGCATAAGTCCAGCTACTGTATGGTCCAGAACCTCCTTAAGAGCGTTAATATCTACACATCCGCTCTCACTTGAGGGAACATGGACCACCTCAAACCCGGCCAGGGCAGCCGATGCAGGGTTAGTTCCGTGAGACGAATCAGGAACTATTATTTTGACACGTTTTTCATCATTTCGTGACATATGATAGGCCTTTATTATCATAAGACCGGTCATTTCGCCCTGAGCACCTGCCGCAGGCTGTAATGTCACCTTTTCCATACCAAGTATCTCTGAAAGATACTGATCCATTTTGTATAGTATTTCCAGGCTTCCCTGAGAGCAGATTGGATTCTGCAAAGGATGCATTTGGGCAAAGCCATCCATCGAAGCAATATCCTCGTTTATCTTTGGGTTATACTTCATTGTGCAAGAGCCCAGAGGATAGAATCCTGAATCTACACCATAGTTTTGCTGTGATAATTTAGTATAGTGACGAATTACGTCAACCTCTGATACCTCAGGAAGCTCAGGTGCAGCCTTTCTTAACATTTCTTTAGGAAAAACAGAATCTATTTCAATTCCGGGTACATCATTTTTAGGAAGGCTATATCCAATCCGACCTGATACTGACTTTTCAAATATAAGTCTTTCATCTCTATTCTTCAACCGATATCCCTCCCTGACAAATATTCCGGACTTTTCCGGTGAAGAAATCTATTTCATCCATGCTTCTTTTCTCTGTTACTGCTACAAGCCAGCACCCCTCAAGCTCGGGATATTCCCCCGATAAATCATAGCCGCCAATGATACTGTCATGCAATAGCTCTTCATTAAGCTTCTGGGGTGATACTTCTGGCCTGACAACGAACTCTCTGAAGAAAGGAGAATCAAACACCTTTGAGACTTGTCCCGTCTCAACAAGAGATTTATACGCATAATAGGATTTGTTTATACATTGGGTGGCCACCTCTTTCAAGCCCTCTTTACCCATAGTCGAAAGATATACAGAGGCAGCAAGGGCACAAAGAGCCTGATTGGTGCAAACATTTGATGTGGCCTTCTCTCGCCTGATGTGCTGCTCCCGGGCCTGTAAGGTTAATACGAATCCCCTTCTTCCCTCGGAATCAACGGTCTCTCCTACAATTCTGCCCGGCATACGGCGAATAAGAGGCTTTTTAACTGCAAAATAGCCTAATAGAGGTCCTCCAAAACTCATGGGGAGGCCAAGGGGTTGTCCCTCTCCAACAGCAATATCTGCCCCGAGAGAGCCCGGAGATTCTAAAATTGCAAGGGAAATCGGGTCACATACCGCAATAGACAAAGCACCTGCATTCCTGGCTTTTTCAGCCACTGTCTTTATGTCCTCAACTATACCAAAAAAGTTGGGAGACTGTACCACAATAGCAGCGGTATTTTCGCTGATTAATTCCTCTAATGATTCTTGATTTATCATACCGGTCCTGCTTGAATCAGAATCATTATCTGTCTTATCCTTATGATAAAAACCGAATTCTTTAATTTCAATTCCGGAATATTTCAAACCGGAGGAAAGAACCTTTCGATATTCAGGGTTCACACTTCTTGCAACCAAAACCTCATTCCGATTTGTATATCTGCTGGCTAATATGACTGCCTCATACAGAGCCACTGCACCATCATATAAAGATGCATTGGCAGCGTCCATACCCGTTAGCTCACAAATCATACTTTGATACTCAAAGGTAGCCTGAAGAACTCCCTGGCTAATCTCGGGCTGATATGGCGTATAGGAGGTGTAAAACTCCTGCCTTGATGTGATATGCTTCACTGTAGAGGGTATTATATGATCATAAACACCTGCTCCTAAAAAGCAGGTACTCCAGCTTTGATCAAAGTTCTGTTCAACCAGACCTTGCATTTGTTTTTTAAGCTCATACTCGGAAATTGGCTCATCAAGCTTTAGGTCTTCCTTTAGCCTGAGTTCCTCGGGGATAGCTGAAAAAAGTTCCTCTGTAGACTTAACCCCAACAACATCCAGTATCTTTTGCTGCTCTTCCCCTGTCATGGGGATATAGGGCGATCTCAACATTTTCACTCTCCCTTGGTGTATTCGTCGTATTGTTCAGGACTAAGCAGTTCCTTTAGCTCGTCTTGGTTATCTATGCTCAAAACGACAATATAGTTATCATAGGGGTTTCCATTCAATAATTCAGGACTGTCAAGTAACGCTTCATTAGCTTCAACAACTTTTCCGGAAATAGGGGAAAAGATATCGGACGCCGCTTTTACCGACTCAACCACTCCTAAAACATCATCCCTGGAAATTGCTTTTCCCTCCTGGGGAAGCTCTACATAAACTATGCTGCCTAAAGAATCCTGTGCATAGTCTGTAATTCCTATATATGCTTGATCTCCTTCAACTCTTACCCATTCATGTTCCTTTGAATAATAAAGTCCTTGTTTAACTTCCATGACAAAACCTCCACGATATTATAATAGTGATGCTTATATTAATATAATTTTATATATATAATAAATCAATTCGTTTCACTTATTTTTTGTATTTCTTTTTATAAAAGGGTAGGGGCACAATTTTTGCCTTGCAAGCCCTTTGTCTGACTATTATCTCAACTACATCATCATTCTCAAGGGTTAAATCCTCCGAAAGCAGTAATCCACCATTCTTTCCAAGTGTGGGTAATAATCCGCCGCTGGTGACATAACCAATTCTTTTCCCGTCTTTCGTCACATCATAGCCATTTCTGGGAATAGCCCTGTCTGTCATCTCAAATCCATAGAGCTTACGCTTAAGGCCCTGCTCCAACTGATTGTTTAATGCAGTCTTACCAACAAAGTCTTCCTTTTTGTCAAGCTTTACAAAGGATCTGAGCCTTGCCTCAATAGGTAATATAGAATCAGAAAGCTCATGGCCGTAAAGAGGCAGTGCTGCCTCAAGACGAAGTGTATCCCTGGCTCCCAAGCCTGCCGGCACCAGACCTGAGTCCTTACCTGCATCAAGTATTCCATTCCAAAGTTTTTCATAGTCAGCGCAAGAATTCGGAAGATATAAATATATCTCAAAACCGTCCTCTCCCGTATAGCCTGTCCGGGATAGAAGAACCTTCATGCCAAGGATCTTGGTTTCTATAAACCAATAAAAGCTCGGAAGCTCAATCTCTTCGTCCAGTATATCTTTAAGTATTTCTTCAGATTTCGGACCCTGTAATGCAAATAGGACAAATCTATCCGATATGTTTTCAACCTTTACATTCCCAGTTATATGCTTATTTATCCATGCCTCATCCTTTTCAATGTTTCCTGCATTTACTATCAGAAGAAGCTTTCCCTCAGAAAACTTATAAATCAGAATATCGTCCACAACTGTTCCATCTTCGTAACACATGGGAGAATAAAGAATTTTATTCTGTGGAATGGCCGATACATCATTGGTAATAATCTTGTTCACAAATGGAACAGCGTCCTCTCCAGAGATAAGAATCTCACCCATGTGGGATACATCAAAAAGGCCTGCGTTGCTTCTTACTGCATTATGCTCCTTTAATATGTCAGTATACAAAACTGGGAGCTCCCATCCTCCAAATGATGTAAATTTTGCTCCCAATTCTTTTTGTAAGCTATATAGTGGTGTTCGTTTAACCATATTCTACTAAACCCCTGTCTGTTTTTTTATTCCTACATTAAATATAATAACAAGTTTCCTTGCCATTTGTCACTCAAATATTCATTCCTAAACAAAAAAGGACAGGAATCTATAGTTAGATCCTGATCCATTATAATAAAGGTGGAGTTAAACCTCCACCTTGAAATCTCTACTTTAATACTCTTCTTGCTCCCATGTACTTCTCGCCATATGATGAAACCGACCTGGTTACCACCTTTCCTTTGGAGGATGAAGCGTGAATAAACATCCCATCTCCAATGTAAATACCTACATGCCCTATCGTTCCATTTTTATTAGAGTCCCAGAGCAGTATATCTCCCTTTTGCAAATCTGATCTGGAAACCTTTGTTCCTTCATCATCATATGAATAGGATGATCTAGGCAAGTCAATCCCGAATTTAGCAAATACATACTTGGTAAAGCCTGAGCAATCCAGCCCTTTAGTGGAATATCCACCATATCTATATGGGACCCCCAATAAGGTTTTTGCATATGCAACTATTTCATCGGCCAGGTTTTGGCCCTCCGCACTTATCGGAGTTGCTTCAGGCTCAGATCTTGACGCAACAACCGGATCTTCCTTTGGCTCCTGAGTGGCAGGCTGCTGGACAACAACTCGTTCTACCTTATTAGCACTGTCAACCAGATGTTTGGCCAATACATAACCCTTTTTATCAGTCCAGGTAATTATTCTTGCCCATTCACCGACTGTTTCGTAGTATGTGACCTTGTCCCCTCTTGTTATAGAGGTAACCAGATCACTTGATGAGGTTGGCTCAGATCTGACATTTAGCTTATTTGCATTAACATGCTTAACAACTGATTTAATTGGTGCAGGAGCAGGCTCCTCTGGCTCGACAACAGCAATAGCAGTATCGACATCATTGTAAACTGTCAGCTCTGCATTTACTGCTTCCAGCTTCGGCATACTCAGATACATTTCAGGTTCGGCGTAATATGTCATAACATTATCTGTAATATGTGTCACCACATTAGATGATATGGATGCTACTGATAATATGTTAGATTCTTCACTTTGTATATTCTGACCCTGCACAGCCTCTTGCGCATTATCATAGGATAATGATGCAGTGAGTATAAAGGCTGTTTGCGAAAGCGTAAAAAGTAATATCAACAACACAAATGATATATTGACCTTTTTTGGTTTAGGTCTTGTCATGATGTTCCTCCTATTTCGGCTTACGGAGTTAGCTGACGGGCTCGGGTAAGAGGTAACCCTACCATTTAAAATGGACAAGCCCCGGTAAATTGGTTCCCCCGTTTATTCTTATGAATAATTAGGCCTTCTCGTCTATACTATTAGTATATGTATATTTGTCCCAGCCGTTAGCGTCAATTATATCAATAATCAGGTTCTATATCAAGCCATAGTATAAATTACCATTGCGTTTTCTTCATATTCTCTTTTGTTACAATTAAAGCATTTCAGCCCCAATTCATGCCAACTTATAGCAACTTTTTCTACGCTTTATCATATCCTTTACTAAATTATACTATTCATAATAGATATGCAAAAGCACTCTAATATATGCGAACAAGTTTTTATGACAAGCATACTATGTTATTAGCTAGTCCAATAAAAAGGAGAATTTTTATGAATATTACTACTATTGGAAAACAGGCAGAGGAGACATGCCGTGTTCCTCAAGAGAAACACTATATTCCGCCAGACAAAAAATGTATTCCTCAAGAAACAGAAATAACTGATGTTAAGCTTGCCCGCGCGTATGTTCCTTTCCAGAAGCTATGTGAAACCTTTTCACCCCTTGAAGGGCTGATTAAGGGGACGATATTTCCCCCATTGCACAACGCCTATGGTTGGGAAAGGTTAGGGAGGGGAGATGATTTGTGTGAATAGAGATGAACTGCTGAAGGTTATTACTGCCCTTGACTTTTTTGCCATCGACCTGCAATTATATCTTAATACACACCCCACCGACCGTGAAGCTATTCAAAAATACAATACCGTTGTTAAGCGAACCAACGAGCTTAGAGAGCAATTTCATAAGTCCTTTGGAATGCTGACACCAAATACAACAAGTGATTATCCATGGCAGTGGATAGAAGATCCATGGCCATGGGAGAGAAATTTCAATTTTGAATTGGCAGGTGAATGTAATGTGGATTTATGATAAAAAGCTTGAATACCCGATAAAAATCAGCAGGCCAGATCCTAAAATGGCAAGTGTCATAATCACACAATATGGCGGTCCAGATGGAGAAATGGCCGCATCATTGAGATACCTGAGCCAGCGTTTTTCCATGATAACGCCCCAGGCTAAGGCTACATTGCTCGACATAGGCACTGAAGAGCTTGCACACTTAGAAATGGTTGGTGCCATGGTCCAGCAGCTAACGAAAAATGCTACAATAGAAGAAATCGAAAAGGGTGGATTTGCTCCCTATTATGTAGATCATGGAAAAGGAGTATATGCCGCCAGTGCCTCTGGCGTGCCTTTCACGGCCGCATATTTTCAATCTAAAGGAGATCCAAGAACAGATCTTTTTGAAAATCTGGCAGCTGAGCAAAAGGCCAGATCTACCTATGAATATCTTCTCAATTTAGCAGATGATCCTGATGTAATACAGCCCTTAAAATTTTTAAGAGAAAGAGAAATCGTTCATTTCCAACGGTTTGGTGAAGCTCTTCGATATGTGCAGGAATATCTTGAGAATAAAAAGAGGTTCTCCTATAACAAGACAAGAAGTTAGCATTAACAACACAAAGCGAAGACCACTTGTATTTTTGCCGGGAGGTTTTCGCTTTGGATTGTCCACCTGGATATCTTATATTCAGATAGTTAACGAATAGTCGTAATAAAAGAAATGGTTCTGTATAATCCATACCCGAGCATCAGTACGCCAAGCAGCAATAACCCCCATGATATCTTATGCTTCCTATTTTCAGTACCAAAACTGCTTTCTGGCTTATTGTGGATTGCTAAATACGAGATTTCATCTTTTTCGCTTAAGGTAAAACTAACTTCTGTACCTATAGGCCACTTAAACTCGATTTTAATAGCAGAATTAGAGAATCTAGGATCATGTCTGATTCTATGTTTCCTTCCGTATTTTTCATACTCTATTGTAATTATCTGCGATTCTTTATCAATATCACAAATAACTCCTTTGAATGTTTTCCCCAGGATAGGTGTTTTAAATCTAAAGTCCGGAAACAATTGCGATACAACAAATATAAATCCAAATACTAATGAAAAAACTATAATTACAAAATCCATCTCGGCTTCTCCCATTATCTACAAAAAAACTTTGATAATATCCATCTATAATTATAGCATTTCAGGAATAAATTTCTTCATTTATTTATCAAGTACAACCCGAACATACAAATCAATATGCCTGCAATTTTTGTTGCTGTGATGGATTCACGATAAAAAACAACACCTATAATAACCAAACATATTGCCAGCAATATGCTGTGAACAATCTGCCCGCTACCTATGTTCCATCCCGCTTTGTACATATAAATGGATCCGGCTTCTAGTCCTACAATTGCAAGTCCAAGAACAAAGCTGCTCCAATTGATATTCTTGTATTCCTGTATAAGATTGCCGCCTTTATTTAATGCAAAATACAGTACAATTGAAACTACAGCTCCGATAGTATATGTTACCGTTAATGCTGCAAATGGATTAATCGAAGATGGGGTTTCCTTTGAACAAATATTGTAAAAAATATTGGAAAGGACAATCAGCACAATGGGCCAAATCATAGTAAAGCTCATAGACCTAAAAACCACTCCTTAAAATATCTAGGATACCTGCCAATTCTTTATATTAACATTAAAAATCCGACAATCAGAATTGTCCGACTGCCGGCAGGGGCTTACCTATGACATTATGTTAATTTAGTTATGTATAAAAAGCAAGTTTTCTTTATGAGCTTATCAATATTTACTGGAGAACAAGCGAATAATGATTTCCCCATACATTCTGGTTATTTTTTGTCTAAAAGTGGTATCAGTATTCAATAGTACATTTTTTGAGGTTAGGAATTATGAAGCTTTGTGATTTGCTAAAATATGATGACATAACCATCCAATGCCACGATAACCCGGACGCTGATTCAATTGCATCAGGATTCGCTCTATACACTTATTTTAATGAAAAGGGCAAGAATGTAAAGCTCATATATGGTGGTCGAGCAGAAATATCTAAACCAAACTTGGTTATCCTCGTAAACGAGTTGGATATTCCAATAATGCATGTAAATAACATTAAAACTGATGGGTTGTTGCTAACTGTGGATTGCCAGTATGGTGCCGGCAATGTAGAAAAATTCGAAGCACCCTATGTAGCTGTAATAGATCATCACCAGCAAGAGATTGAAGATATTGAGCTTTGCGAAATCAGAAGCTCCCTTGGAAGTTGTTCTACACTGGTATGGCAAATGCTTTGCCATGAAGACTTTAATTTTTCAGAGCATATGGACGTTTCTACAGCCTTATACTACGGTCTGTTTACCGATACAAAGAGCTTTACTGAGATCAGTCATCCTACCGACAGAGACATGAAGGATACTCTTTCCTTCGATATTAATCTGATCCGTAAGTTAAAGAACTCAAATCTTACAATGGAAGAACTGGAGATTGCGGGCTTTGCCCTTTTGGGTAACTCATATAATCCGCAATACAGGTTTACCGTGGTGAAGACACAGCCCTGTGATCCAAATATCCTCGGTTTTATAAGTGACCTCGCTATACAGGTAGATTCAATTGATGTGAGCGTTGTCTATCATGAAACGACAATAGGAATTAAGTTTTCAGTAAGAACCTGCATAAGAGAAGTAATGGCAAACGAGCTGGCAGAATATCTGGCTGAAAACGTAGGATCGGGCGGCGGACATTGGGATAAGGCCGGAGGATTTATAAGTAACGCTGAGCTAAACAGACTCTATCCTGATACCCGCACCGATGTTTATCTGGAAAACCGCTTGTTAACATACTTTGAAAGCTTTAAAGTCATTGATTGTTTGACATACAAGTCCGACATATCTTCTATGAGCCGGTACAAAAAACGGTCTGTAGAACAGGGTTATGTGAAGTGTACCGATGTTTTCGAAAGTGGAACACCCATAATCTTAAGAACTCTTAGATGTGACCTGGATGATTTGGTATCGGATGAAAATCTTTATATAATAATTGGTATTAAGGGAGACGTAAATCCTATAACCAAAGAAAAGCTTGACAACAGATATGAGCTTCTAAGGGATTCTTTTGAGCTTGACACAGAATACTTCCCCCATATACGGAACAAGCGTACAGGTGAAATCGTAGACCTGCGTCCATACGCAAAAAAATGTATTTCCAATGCCGATGTTTATGTATATGCCAAAGCTTTAACTGAAACTGTTAAGGTTTTTACTCAATGGGACAGAGATACATATATGCTTGGAAAGCCCGGAGACTACTTAATAGTTTGTGATGATGACCTACAGGATATTTATATAGTAACTCAAGATATTTTTGACCTGTTATATGAAAGAGTAGACGAATGAAAGCCCTATTGATTAAGTAGGTTATTGTATGACAAAAATACCAATTGTATTTAATTAATTGATGATATAAAATTACAATAACAAAACTTAAGGGCTTCTTTAATAACACATCTGTTTAGCTTTCAGTTGAAGTCCTGAATGGATAGTGTGTATATGATTAAAAACAGTATGTTACAAAAGCTGCTCTTTATATTAGTCATGGTTTGTTTTGCTGGACTATTAATTATTAACATTCTGGATTTTTCTATCTTTCTGAAAAGCTTATGGCAGGAATTTTTGAATATATATAATAAAAAGCGTTTTTTGCTTTTATTTCTATTGCTTTTATCTCTTATTTCCTTACTGATAATTTGCCTGAGAAAATTCAAGCCTTCAAAATCATTAAAATCAGATAATTCTCTGGCGTTTATACTTATACTGTTTTTTGTATCATTAATAATTAAACTGATATTTATTTTTGCTGTAAACACCAAACAGTTCTCAGACTTTCAGTTGTTTTATTGGGTCACAGCTGATATCGCAAAAAAAACGCCTAAATATTTGAGCGAGAGTTACTTCTCATTATGGGCATACCAGGCAGGATTCCCCGCTTTGATGTCACCCATAATGAAGATCTTTGGTATAAATATAATACCTCTGTTGATAACTAATTGTGTCTTTATGTCCGTAAAGAATATTATTATTTACCTTCTGTTACGAATGTTCTTAACCGAAAAAACATCCAGAATTGTTTCCTGTGCTTACGCATTTTTCCCCTTTGTTCTGAATCTGAGCTCAATATATACAAATCAGCATCTTGCTTCCATGTTGCTCTATCTGGGAGTTTATATACTGATTTATAACAAAAAGCTGACCATGAAGAGATCTATACTTGCCGGCATACTTTTTTCATTAAGTAATGTCTGCCGTCCCGAGGCTATACTGATAATAGCATCTCTTCTCGGCTATGGGATTATTACAACAGTCAAGCTGAATCTAACCTATCTCAAAGTGCGCCTGAAAGAAGTATTTCTACCCGTTGGCTGCACGGTTTTGACTTACTTTATCTGTTTTTCTGTGATATCACAGCTTTTTGTCACATCGGGCCTGAACCCACATGGACTATCCAATAATTTTCCGTTATATAAATTTGTTGTTGGCTTGAATCATAGCACCTCGGGTTCTTATTCACAAGAAGACGCAGATTACTTATTTCACAACCCGGCATTTATTGATAACCCGGATCTTCGTGATGAAGAAGCCATGAGGCTCATTAAGGAAAGGATATCGGCTGGTCCGTTCAAATTAGGGACCCTTATGATCAATAAAGCCCGAATCATGTGGACCACTAACCCATCATGGTACCGCTCCTTCAGAGATATTGACTTTAACAGTACATTTCAGATATTTGATATAACTATTCCATTAGGCTTTGTTTTCCACTTTTTCACTGCTATTGATTTCGTGTTTCTTATATTGATTTTCTTCTTCGGGATAATATGTATGTATTCTGCATTTAAATCAGATGAAAACCACCTGATACAAATACTATTAACTCTGTTCATTATGGTGACATTCTTTGCGTACTGCCTGGTTGAAGTACAACTCAGATATTGTTACTTGTCACTTCCAGCCATGTTCATAATTGCCGCAATCGGGCTTGAAAAGCACATTAATAAATCACAGTTAAGTACACCATAACAGAGTGCTGCGTAAACTAATTTCAACACCTGAGTTATAATGAGACGAATCGCTCCACGCTTTCTGTCAACGCTGCATCAATGCTTTTCAAAGACAGGTGGTCCAAAACTTTCGCTTTTGTTAATTGTAAAGTATAATACTAGAGACACCATAACTCAAATAATATATGTTAGAGGGGCTTTAGGCTAAAAATGTTATGGTTAATAAATATTATTAATTCAATAATGCGAGGGAAAAATGCGAAAAATCTTTATTTCATTATTTATTTTAATTATTCTCTTTTCAACTTCCACAGGATGTACAAGAATTGTTGAAAAGGATGGTGCGTATACAGATGAAGAGCATGAATACACAGAAACGACAGCACAGGCTACTGAATCCACCCCGAGCAAGATACCAGAATAAATATGTGATCCGCAGCCTTCGTAAAGGTGAAACCGATCTGCTGAAGGACTTCTTGTATGAAGCAATCTTCATACCGAAGGGAGCGGAGCCGCCTGCGAGGGACATCATCGAGAAGCCGGAACTTCGTGTGTACACAGATGATTTCGGTACCCGGAAAGGCGATAACTGCCTGGTGGCTGATTTCGGTGGCAAGGTTGTCGGAGCGGTCTGGACAAGGATTATGGACGATTACGGCCATGTGGATGATGAGACACCGTCCTTCGCTATTTCGCTTTATAAGGAATATCGCGGTCAGGGCATCGGCTCACAGCTTATGGTGAAGATGCTCGAACTGCTGAAATGGCAGGGATATGAACAGGTGTCCTTGGCGGTGCAAAAGGCAAACTACGCCGTAAAGATGTATAAGAATGTCGGATTCAAGACGGTCGATGAGAATGCCGAAGAATATATTATGGTGTGCGAATTGTGAGGCGATTGAATGGAAATATGCTATAAAAAACTTACAGAGAAGGAACTGGACACTTTTATACAGATGCGTATTCGACAGTTGCGTGAGGAGGGTGCCAAAGAGGACATAGACCTCGTCCCGGCACTTCAAGATTATTATACAAGACATATGGCTGACGGTACTTTCGTATCATGGCTTGCACTGGATGGAGAGAAAATAGTCGGAACCAGCGGTATGTCATTTGTGGAGAAGCCGCCATATTTTGGATGCCCGAGCGGCAAGATGGGATTCTTATCCAGTATGTTTACAGATCCAGATTACAGACGCAAAGGGATTGCAAAAGAGCTTCTGTCGAGAGTCGTGGAAGAGGCAAGAACCTATGGATGTGGAACTGTGCAGATAACTGCGTCTGATATGGGAGTGCTTCTATATACGGATTATGGATTCGTAAAGAATGGGAATTTCATGCAATATAAACTTTAGACAGGAAGACGAATAATGAGCAAACCTATAACAACTTTATTCATGCTGATGTCTGTTGACGGCAAAATCAGCACGGGTACTTCGGACGAATTGGATGTAGATAAGGACTTCCCTAAAATAACCGGGGTAGCGGAAGGCTTGCATCAATACTATGAAATTGAACAATCCACGGACTTATGGTCTTTTAACACGGGTCGCGTACAGGCTAAGATGGGTGTTAATGAAAAGCCACTCCCATCAAAAACGCCTGTATCATTTGTCTTGTTGGATAATCACCATCTGACGGAAAATGGTGTAAGGTATTTCTGCGCACGTTCAAAGCAGACGGTGGTTATAACATCCAATCCGAAACATCCGGCTTTTTCTGTAAAAGAGGATAATCTACATATTATTCTTCAAGAGCAAATCTCGCTGAAAGAGGCTCTTGAAATTCTAAATAAAGATTATGGCTGTGACAGATTGACGGTACAGTCGGGAGGAACTGTAAATGGATTGTTCCTACGTGAAAAGCTATTTGACTTTGTCGATATTGTTGTGGCTCCGATACTGATTGGTGGAAAAGACACTTCCACTTTAATTGATGGACAGTCTTTGGAATCTAAAAATGAACTATCCAATTTGGGAGTGTTAAAGTTGATCGAATGCACTGCTTTGGAGGATTCCTATATAAGATTGCGATACCAGGTGATTGGCTAATTATTCGGGTTCTATGAAGTGCTATACGAGGAGAATGTAATGTACGCACAGGCAGCGATAAAACCGAATACCTCACTCCGTAACGGTGCATACGGCATCGTTATGAGGGGTGTGCAAAAATGCACCTGTGCGGGTGCATCGTTAAGGGATAGAAATTCCGCTCCGTTATGTTGTATCAAATTAGACACGGCAACAGAT
>JAAYTU010000063.1 GCA_012523705.1 Clostridiaceae bacterium | reverse complement strand
TCAAAAGGAATTAACTTTTCAATAGATATTTCAGTCTTATCGGTACCGGTCTTTTGCTCATTCACCGCTTCTTCGCCGAATATTTCAGCGAAACTTCTTACTTTACCTTTAGTTCCCATATTCCAAGTACTCCTTCCCAAATTGTTTGTAGGCAATGGCCACTTTACTTTTCGGCTCATATTCAACTATACTTTTATACCTAAAATTTGCCTCGCCAACTTTCACTGATATAGGAATCCTTGTATCAAAGATCTTTACATGTTCGCTATAGGCTTCGTTCATTAAGTGAAGAATTTCTTTTGTCAACTTAGTTCTGTCATTAATCATTGTAAGTAGTATCCCATCAATCTTAATTTGTGGATTGATGCGCCTTTGCACTTTGGCAATTGTGTGAAGTAGAAGTTCCAATCCTTTTGCTGAAAGATACTGGGCTGTTGCAGGTATAACCACAGAATCACATGCGGCTAAGGCATTTACAGTCAGCATCCCAAGTGCAGGCATACAATCGATGATTATATAGTCATAATCTTCTTTAAAGTTTTCAAGCAACATCTTAAGAATAACTTCCCTACTCATAACATTAACAAGGCTCATCTCAACAGCAGAAAGCTCGATGCTGCATGGTATAAGATCCAGGTTATTGAAAGAAAGAATATACCGGTTTTTATCCGGAAGCTTCTTTTCATCAATAACGCACATCATTAAATCGTAAATTGTTGTTTCAAGCTCCTCTGGTCTGTCAATTCCAAAGCACATAGTCAGATTGCTTTGCGGATCCAGATCAATCAACAAGACCTTATTTTTACCGTCCTCTCCCAAAGCATAGGCAAGATTCAAAGCTGTAGTTGTTTTTCCAACTCCACCTTTTTGGTTACTTATAGAAATGATTTTACACCTCTCCATAAAACTTTCTCCCTTCAGATTTAAGTGTGCAAACTTATGAGTTATATTATACACTATTTAGTGTGCAATGTAATTAGTTTTTACACCTTTTGGTTTACTAACATAGCGATTCATTGATAAAAGAAACTTTATAGTTTATATTATATGTGGGGTGATAATCATGTCATTGTCCATGGGGGAAAAGATCAGAGTACTATTGAAACGCAAAAAAATGACCATCGCAGAATTAGCAAAGGCAATTGAAATATCAAGTCAAAATTTATCTAATAAACTCTCGCGGGATAATTTTTCAGAGCAGGAGCTTCACCAAATTGCCGGTGCCCTGGGTTGCCGCTATGAAGGATTCTTCATTTTTGAGGATAATGAGAGGATATAGTGTTACAAATAGGCATAAAAAAAGCCGGATTCTTCTGTTTGTTGAATCTAGCTTTTCCTATTTTGTGGTTGTTGCACTATTGTTGCACTTTTTTTATTTCGTGCCTTGTAATGTGGAGCCCTCAATCGGAATCGAACCATGACCTCATTCTTACCATGGATAACTGTGGCGCCATAAGCTTCGCACTACTTCGTCAAGCTTCGTGTTCTGCGGTACTCATTTATAGACATAAACTCCGTTCCTCGGCACTTGCTTTCCTTGTATTGCTTGCTTCTGACGCCAAGAGCGCTCTATCGCGCATCCACGGCAGGAATAAACCACTGGTCAGTTCTAATAAAAGTACCACAAAGTAAAAGGGCATCCAAATGGATGCCCTTTTACTTTGTGGAGCCCTCAATCAGAATCGAACTGATGACCTCATCCTTACCATGGATGCGCTCTGCCTACTGAGCTATGAGGGCCTATTTGTTTTTCTGGAGCGGGTGAAGGGAATCGAACCCTCGCAATCAGCTTGGGAAGCTGATGTTCTGCCATTGAACTACACCCGCATGCACAAAAGACATGCAGCGAAATATATTTTAGCATACACGCATGGCTTTGTCTAGTCGCAATTTGTGCATTCTTAAATTTTCAAGATTCCCTCGTTGACCTCTTTTGAAAAACTGAATTATACTTTCTCAGAGTTATACAGAATCAGCTTCTCCAAATCAGGCATTTCGCAGGTGTACTGCTACTCCTCCTGTGCTCCTGAATACACTATTCCACTTGAGGGTTCCATGGTAATGGTTATACCGCTTTTTAGTACCTTGGTTGCATGCTCGGCACCACATATAACTGGGATATCAAGGCTCAAACCAACTATTGCGGCGTGGGAGCTAAGATCACCCTTTTCGGTAATAATGCCTTTTGCTCTCCTTAAAATACTCATAAGTTTATTACTGGTTTCGGGTATAACGAGTATTTCGCCTCCATTAAAGTTCTTCAGCGCTTCTTCTTCATTTTGACATACGCATAAGGTTCCGCTCACTGTGTTTTTGCCTGCACCAATACCTTTAGTAAGCATATTCCCCACTATTTGAACCTTTAATATGTTAGTCATACCGGGAATTCCCATTGGAAGGCCCGCAGTAAGGACTACCAGGTCTCCACATTTAACAAGACCTGTATCTACAGCCTTTTCCACAGCATGTTCAAAAAGCTCGTCACTGCTTTCCTTTTCTTCGAATAATACGGGAATGACTCCCCAGGACATGGACAACTGCCTGTACACCTTTTCATTTATGGTACAGCCTATAATGGGGCATTCGGGACGGAATTTTGAAATCATTCGTGCAGTGCTGCCGGTTACAGTCAGCGTGATTATTGCTGCAGCATTTAAATCATGGGCAGTGGTACATGTAGCATGGCTTATAGCATTAGTAACATTTGTGATGGAGGTTGGCGGTTCCATCTGATTAAAGCGTTTCTTGTAGTGTATCGCTGATTCGGTGCTTTGAGCTATCTTAGCCATGGTTCTTACACTTTCAATAGGATATTTTCCTATTGAAGTCTCTCCTGAAAGCATGATGGCACTGGTTCCATCATAAATAGCATTGGCAACATCGCTGATTTCAGCTCTGGTAGGCCTGGGCTTTGTAATCATCGAATCCAGCATCTGAGTTGCTGTAATAGACTTCTTGCCATGGTGCATAGCCTTTTTTATCAGAAGCTTTTGAATTCTCGGAAGCTCGTTATAGTTTATCTCAACGCCCATATCACCTCTGGCTACCATGATTCCGTCACTAGCCATAAGGATCTCGTCAATGTTTTGGACTCCCTCTCCGTTTTCTATCTTAGCAATAATCTGGATATCCTGGCCTCCATTTTTCTCGAGAATCTCTTTTATATCAATAATGTCTGCAGCAGATCTGGTAAAGGATGCTGCAATATAGTCAAAGTCATTCTCGATTGCAAAGAGAATATCCTCAACATCCTTATTGCTAAGATAAGGCATATCAAGCTTAACCCCAGGGATATTAAGGCTTTTACTATTTTTTATGACACCACTGTTTATTACCTTACAAACCACATCTGTATCGGTTATCTCTGTTACTACCATCTCAACAAGACCGTCATCCACCAGAATCCTGTCCCCCATTTTAAGAATGCGAGATAACTCCTTATAGGTAACCGATACCTTCTCCTTTGTACCTTCAATATCCTCAGTTGTTAAAGAAAAAATATCATTTGGTTTTAACTCAACAGAACCCTTTTCGAATTTTCCAACTCTTATTTCCGGACCTCTGGTGTCTAATAGAAGTGCCACTGGTTTTTTCATTTCTTCTCTGACTTTTTTAAGGGTGGTAATGCGTCCAAAATGCTCCTCATGAGTTCCATGGGAGAAGTTTAGTCTTGCCACATCCATTCCTTCAGCTATCAGGCCCCTTAATATCTGTTCATTATCAACAGCCGGACCAAGGGTACATATAATCTTAGTTTTTCTCATTTATTTATATACCTTTCTAAAAAAGCAATTATTGTCTTCCAATTACGAGTATATATGTTAAAAAATATGTGTCAAGTAATGTCTTTACCCCCCTTGGCTCAATTCAGAATCGAAAAGTTTGTCATCATTTAAATTGGTAATTAGCAAGGCAAAACCGGGATTCCCAGTTTTGCCTGCTACGCTCTTATCTCAGATATTAAAGCAAGTTTTATCTCACAAATCAGAGTCTTGCAACCCCACTGTCTCTGGCTGCTTTGGCCACCGCTTGTGCAACAGCCTTTCCTACTCTTGGATCAAATGCAGCAGGAATAATGTATTCCGGATTTAAATCCTTTTCATCTATTAAGTTTGCTAAAGCATATGCAGCAGCAATTTTCATTTCATCGTTTATATCACGTGCACGAACATCAAAAGTGCCTCTGAAAATTCCCGGGAATGCAAGTACATTGTTGATTTGGTTAGGAAAATCTGAACGTCCTGTTGCTACAACCTTTGCTCCACCAGCCTTTGCCTCGTCGGGCAGAATCTCAGGGGTAGGGTTTGCACATGCAAATATTATAGGATCTTCAGCCATAGTTTTAACCATTTCAACAGTAAGTGTTTTCGGAACACTAACACCTATAAAAATATCAGTTCCCTTAATTACATCCTTTAAAGCGCCAGCTTTTTTATCACGATTTGTGATGAGAGCCATTTCCTCTTTTATTGGATTCATGCCCTCTGGGCGTCCTTCATAAATTGCACCCTTACTGTCACAGAGAATAATATCTTTAAATCCATCTGATAAAAGAAGCTTTGTAATTGAGATAGCAGCCGCTCCAGCACCGTTAACCACTACCTTAACGTCCTCTTTCTTTCTGCCGGTAAGCTTTAATGCGTTAATCATCCCTGCCAGAGTAACTACTGCCGTACCGTGCTGATCATCATGGAAAATAGGAATATCACATTTTTCCTTCAACTTCTTCTCAATTTCAAAACATCTTGGTGCTGAAATATCCTCAAGGTTTACACCACCAAAGCTTCCGGAAATCAAGTAAATAGTATTTACAATTTCGTCTACATCCTTGCTTTTAATGCATAGAGGAAATGCGTCTACATCTCCGAATGCCTTGAACAGAACACATTTTCCCTCCATTACAGGCATTCCTGCCTCAGGGCCTATATCTCCAAGTCCTAAAACAGCGGTGCCATCAGTAACTACTAGACACATGTTCCAGCGTCTGGTTAAATCATAGCTTCTGTTAACATCTCTTTGTATTTCAAGACATGGTTCTGCCACGCCCGGTGTATAAGCAAGAGAAAGGTCTTCTCTGGTTTTCACCGGAACAGCATTTACAATTTCAACCTTTCCTTTCCATTCTTCGTGAAGTCTTAATGATTCTTTTGCGTAATCCATATTATTACCCTTCCTTTATATTCATTATTAATATTAATATTCTTATCCCGATTATCTCTTTTAATTATAAGGCAAGTAGAGAAATAATTAAACATTCTGTGAGCCTTAATAATCACTAAATATATCTTGATTTTTTGAATGGAATTTGTAGATTTAGACTCTATTTATCATATCCCCTCGGTCAAATACTGTTCTTCTCTAATTAATGAGGTGAAAAGCTTGAATCAAAGTTATAAATGGACCAACAAGAAAATATTGACAATATAATTATATATCGTACAGGAGGTTATTATATGGAAAAAAACGTATATTCAAAGGAAGTTGACCTACAGGCAAGAAATGGTATGGGTATGCTATTTCTTTGCATTTTATTGCAGCTTCTGGCCATTGTGGCCGTAATTGTTGGAGTCGCCCTTATTATTAATAGAGGAGTAACACCTGTCGGCGGCGTTGTTGTTGCAGTGGGTGCTATCTACACCTGCTTTGGCTGGATTTCTTTTCTGGGTCTGAAGATTCTTAAGCCTCAGGAAGCCCTTGTTCTTACTTTATTCGGAGAATATATCGGAACCTTAAAGGGCGAAGGCTTTTATTATGTAAATCCTTTTTCATCTGCTGTTAATCCTGCCGCAGGGAAAGGCATGGCAACGGCTTCAGAGGATCAAAACCCAATATCAATTCCTGGTGCTTCCTCAAACATTAATGTGAATCTTAATGAAATGTTAAGTAAAAAAATATCACTTAAGACTATGACCTTAAACAACAACAAGCAAAAGGTCAATGATGCTCTGGGAAATCCTATTGAAATTGGGATCGTGGTAATCTGGCGTATTGTAAACACAGCAAAGGCCGTATTTAATGTTGATAATTACAAGGCTTTTCTATCCATTCAAAGTGATTCGGCCCTTCGAAACATTGCAAGACTATACCCCTATGACGTGGCCGAGGGTGGCGAGGAATTGTCTCTGCGGGGAAGCAGTCAAGAGGTGGCTGACAAGCTTAAAACTGAAATTCAAGAAAGGGTAGAAATTGCCGGAATTGAGGTTATAGAGGCCAGAATTACTCATCTTGCTTACGCACCTGAAATAGCAGCCGCAATGCTCCAAAGACAGCAAGCAGCCGCGGTTATTGATGCTCGAAAGATGATTGTAGACGGCGCTGTAGGCATGGTTGAAATGGCTCTTGAAAAGCTTAGCGAAAAAGATATCGTACAGTTAGATGACGAAAGAAAAGCCGCAATGGTCAGCAATCTTCTAGTTGTGCTCTGTGGAAATAGAGACGCTCAGCCAATAGTGAACAGCGGAACGATTTACTAAAATGTCCAAGAAAAATGAAGGTGAGAAGAAACAGGTATTGTTACGTTTATCCCCTACCTTGTGGAATGAACTTGCATCATGGGCTGAGGATGAGTTTCGTTCCATAAACGGGCAAATTGAGTATCTTCTCACAGAAGCAGTACGGAAGCGAAAGAAATCGAATAGTTAGCCACAAAGACAGGTGGCTACTCGTCACCTGTCTTTATCTTATTCTGTTATTAGACTGATTGCTTTTCTTAGTGTAGTCTCGTCAATTGCACCTTCAGCCCCCCATACTATATGTCCCTCTTTATTGATAAAATAGGTGGCCGGAATTCCTCTTACAGCATAGGTTATAGCTGCATCCAGTTCTGTGTCATAAAGCACTGTAAATGTATAACCGTTTTCCTCCACATGTTTTTTTGCTTTTTCCACTGTCTCTCTGACACCATCAGACAGATTAACCATTAAAAACACCAGCTCATCCCGGGAGTGTTCCTCTGAAACCTTGTTAAAATGAGGCATTTCATCCTTGCAAGGAGAGCACCAGCTGGCCCAGAAATTTAATACGATAGGTGTACCAATATAATCGGACAGGCTTACCGGGTTTCCATCATGGTCCTGGACTGTGAAATCCAGATATTCTATTGGCTCATTTGTTATTTCATCCTGCTCCTGTAATTGGCCAGATTGATCAGGATCAATTAAACCATTATCAGCATTATAGCGCTTTGTCAGATAATTATAGGCCAATAGGGCTAAGGCTATAAATAATACAAACCCTATAATATAAATTGATGCTTTTATTTTTTTATTCATACCTATATCTTTGCCTAGAATCCTTAACTAAGATTACGGCAAGTATCCTCCTTCTTCGATTCTCTATAAAGATTTTTTAAGCTAAAAAGCCAAGCATTTTTGCAAGAAGTCCCGTCATCATGCCTATGCCTAACAGGACTAGAACAGCACCTGAAATAATATTAATTGTTCTGTAATTCTTTTTAATAAAATTGAAAACACCTTTTAGCCTGTCAAGAAGCAAGGCTGATATGATAAACGGTATTCCCAGTCCCATTGAAAAGCTTAACAGCATCAGTATTCCCTTAAAGCTCTCCTGTGAGCTTGCCGCAAGCATTAATGCTGAACCTAAAAAGGATCCAATGCATGGAGACCACCCAATTGAAAATATTACTCCGAATAGGATTGAGGATAAGCCCCCCAGTTCCTTAGGCTTGAATTCTATGGATTTATTGTTGTTTAAACCGGGAATTTTGATAACCCCGATATAATTAAGACCAAACAATACTATTATTGCACCTGCAACAATATTAATCCATTTTGAATACCTTACAAGTAAACCACCTAAGGTTGCAGCAAAGGCCCCTAAGGTAACAAATACTATTGTAAATCCAAAAACGAACGCCAGGGAATTTCTTAGTGCCTTATTTCGATTTTCTGCTCCTCCTGCAAAATATGAAATGTAAATTGGTAGCATGGGTAGCATGCAGGGGGAAATAAATGCTATTATTCCTTCTAAAAAAGTAATAAGATAATCCACTTATTTCTCCTTGTAGTTTTTTATTAACTTTACTATACCCTACATAATAGTTCAGTAACAAAATTACAAAACAATAAGCAGATATTATCATCGATGCATACAAAAAAGCCGGGCAATATCAGCCCGGCCACTTTATTAAATCTCAAACACTATTATACTTTGACATCAAGGTTTTGCCCCAGATGCGGAGTAACACTTTGTTCCAATGCTTTTAACATAGCATCCATATTTATCTCTGATTCTTCCATCGCCATCTTCAACACTGCTATATTAGCCTGTTGAGCTACTTGGCCATGGTTCATAATGACTGACAAAGCTGCAATATCCATAAAATCAACTCCATATATTTTATTACCCATTTTTGAACATACTGAATCAAGCTAAAAATAGGCTAAATATTTCTAAGTAAAAATAAGGCGCTTAACATGCTTAAAATCATGCTATAATATATACCAAACCCAAAAAAAAGGAGGTAAGACTTATGAGCTTTAATAATCTTGATAAGAGCTGGGTAACACCGTTAGCCCAAAAGGCTATAGATTGCAGTATAATAAACCCCGAGCTTTACAGCAAATATGATGTAAAAAGAGGGCTTCGGGACATAAGTGGCGTAGGTGTGCTTGCGGGGCTCACCGAAATTGGTGAAATCCGTGCCTATATCATCGACGAGAATGAAATGGTACCCTGCCCCGGAAAGCTTTATTATCGTGGATATGACATTGAGGAAATTGTCCAGGATTCTTGGGACAACGATAAATTTTGCTTTGAAGAGATTTGCTATCTTCTTCTTTTTGGTGAACTGCCTAATGAAAAGGAATTGAAGTCCTTTATCAGCAATTTGAGTCAATACAGGCGGCTGCCCACTGACTTTACCCGTGACATGATTATGAAATCACCCGGTAAGGATATGATGAACATGATGTCACGTTCTGTATTATCCCTCTACAGTTTTGATGATAACCCCGATGACAATTCAATAGAAAATGTATTGAGGCAAAGTCTTCAATTGATTGCCTGTTTTCCGCTTTTGGCTGTATACGGTTATCAGGCGTACAATCATTTATATAATAAAAAAAGTTTATTCATACACAGTCCTATTCCCGAATTAAGCACTGCAGAAAACATTTTGCACATGTTAAGGCCAGACAGTAAATACACCAGGCTTGAAGCCATGCTCCTTGACCTTGCCTTAGTGCTTCACGCCGAGCATGGTGGAGGTAATAACTCATCCTTTACTACTCATGTTGTTACTTCTACAGGAACTGATACCTATTCAGTAATTGCTGCAGCTTTAGGCTCTTTAAAGGGACATCGTCATGGTGGAGCAAATCTGAAGGTGGTTCAAATGTTCGAGGAGATAAAGCGTGAAATCAAGGACTGGAGTGACGATGAGGAAATTGAAGCGTATCTCCAGAAGCTTCTTGACAAGGAGGCCTTTGATCGGACAGGATTAATCTACGGAATGGGTCACGCGGTTTACTCCATTTCTGATCCAAGAGCTGAAATATTTAAGCAACATGTCGGTGATCTTGCTCACCAAAAGGGATTGGATGAAGAGTTTACCCTTTACTCAAAAATAGAGACTCTTGCACCTAAGGTAATAAGCAAAAACAGGAAAATGTATAAGGGCGTCAGTGCAAATATAGACTTTTATTCAGGCTTTGTCTATCGCATGCTTGATATTCCCTTAGAACTTTTTACCCCAATTTTTGCAATCTCCCGCATATCAGGTTGGAGTGCCCATAGAATCGAAGAAATCGTCAATAATGGGAAGATTGTCCGTCCGGCATACAAAAGTGTCGCGCCAAGGCGGAATTATATTCCTTTCAAGGACAGGGGCTAAGGGGCCCCTTCCTTGTTTTTCAGTGCGAAATAGTGAGTCTCAGGCGTAAATTCCCTGCTTAAAAGCCCTGATGCAAACCATGGAAAATACTCATGCATCTTCTCCATCTGATAATTCAGTGCTATAACATAGGGCATATAAATATGGTTCAAAACCATTTTGTCCTTAATATAGTAGTACCAGTTGAGATTAAATTCATTTCGGCTTATAATGGTAAGCCCGGAAAAGTGATAAAAAACCAATGGATCATCATCAATATATATTTTCTCGTCCTTTATACTTACAGTGTAGTTTTGTATATTCCACAGCGCAGCATTTACTCCTGAGCTTCTTACAATGTGAACCCTATCATAGTCATCGGGCCAACTTTCAACATATCTTTGGTCTCCGAACAGCTTTCGAGTTGGATCAGCCGCAACAGGGCATTCCCTCAAGCACTGCTCCTCCCACCCGGCTACGGCCTTTCGGGCAACATCTGAGTTTTTACATCCCACAAAACCCGTGTTGAAGACTCCCGAAGACCTGTAGTATTGAAGAAAATCCCTGGCATTTCGGTGATGAGTCAAATATAAATTTGCTTCAGGATTCTCAAGGAAAATCCCATCCGGACTTGAGAAGAAGAAAAGATCCGCATCTAGGTGAGCGAAATATTTACAATCCCTATATTTATTCATATTATAGTGCAAAAACACTGGCTTTAAAGTCCAGCAAAAGGCCTGAAAGGATCTTTCTTTCCTGGCTTTATCCAGCACCGGGCTTTCAAGCTCCTTAAGCATGATGGGTGTAACCTCAGCAATATTTATTCTATTTAATATATGCCAGACTATATCATTAACACAGAGGACAAAAATCTTGAAATTATTATAATTAGCCTTTAATGATGAAACCATGGCCAGAAACTTAAACAAATGATCCTGGGAGACTATAGTTGTAAAATGAAGCTTATTCATAATTACCATCCCCTCTCTTCTCATTAGCCCTTAGCAGTCTCTCAAGGCTTATTCCAAATGCTTTATGAAAAATTAATGACATATGTTGCAAAAAGCATTTTCCATTCCCTTCTTCTCTAAGGATTGATGCAGCCTTTGCATAATGGTTTAGCTTCGGATATAGTTTAATTACTGCTCCCCTGATGTTTTCCTGTGAAGGTGCGAACAATCGCTTCCTAATTATCTGAAGCGTTTCTAAGAAAAGCTCCAAAAGGACATGATACTCAGGAGTTTGTATAAGAGTATTTATCTCCTTCATTATTTGATTTTGATCGTCTCCGTTAATCCCCAGACTATCGCTCATACATACCAGCGGAACATCAATAAAATATATGCTATTGTATTTTTCGCAGATGTAGTTGACATTGATAAGAAGATCATCTGGTTTATAGTTTGCCGGATGCTCCTGATGGATGCTGATAATATGGTCGGCCATTACAAATTTGCTTCCTGACTTATACAGGCGGATTCCCAGATCATAATCCTCATATCCGTATCTGACAATATTTGCGTCGAACATCCCCACATCCAGCACCCTTTGATGCTCCACAGAAAGATTATTGGTCAGGCAAAACCGCCAGGGCAGGTAATAGTCCTCAAACCTTCTTCCATATTGCGTCACGATGCTTTTTAAATTATCAATAAAGCAAAAATCCAGATCAAAGCTATACTGCCAAATATCGTTGTTCTTAATCCAATCCTCTGTTACTAGGGGATAACCGTCCCAGTATACCGAAAGAGGTTTCATGCCCATCTTGTCACGCATTTTTTCGAAGCTTGCCCTTTGCTCAGAAGAAAAGCTTTTATAATAATGAGTATATACCCTCCTCCAAAAAAGCCCGCAGGCAACAACATCAGGCTCTTCGTGAATCTCAAGATGCTGCTTTATGAAGTCCTTGTTGGCAATCATGTCGCTATCATGGAATATTAAAATATCGCCCTTGGCACTTAAGACTCCTTTGTTTCTTCCCTTTGCGATACCCTCGTTTTTCTCAATTCTGATAGCCTGCATGGGATATTTCAGCTTGAACTTCTGGAGCATCTCCATGGTATTGTCAGTAGAGCCGTTGTCAACGACCACCACCTCAACATCGTCATCATCATAGGTCTGAAGATTCAGAGCCGTCAAATTTAAATAGAGTCTTTCCTTTGAATTATACGAAGGAATTATAATACTTGCCCTCATTTGGCTCAGCATCCTTCCTGAAATATCTTTCATACCACCTGATTGTTCTTTCAATCCCCTCCTCAATTGTGAACAGAGGCTCCCAGCCTAATATTTCTCTTGCCTTTTTGGCAGATAGATACTGGTGCTTAATTTCATTACTGCCCTGATTTAGAATAACAGGCTCCAGGTTACTATCCATAAGCCTGAGTATCATATTAACCAGACCTATCACTGTTAACTGGACTTCATTACTGAAATTAAAGGCCTGCCCAGCCAGCCCAAGCTCTCCCATTTTTTCTGCTAGCAGGAGGTAGGCTTCAACCGCATCCTCTACATAAAAGTAGTCCCTTATAAATGAGCCATCACTTCTAATAACAGGGGGTTTTCCATTCAGGATATTCCATATGGTCTGGGGAATAATCCTGTTAAAGTTAAGATCTCCGCCGCCATAGAGATTTCCACAACGGGTAATACAGACCGGAAGGCCATAGGTCTTGTGATAAGCCTGTGCAATTAAATCGGTGCAGCTTTTTGAAACATCATACGGATGTCTGCCTTGAAGCGGCATGCTCTCATCATAAGGCAGTATACTTTGCTCACCATATGCTTTGTCGCTTGAGGCAACTACAATATTTTCAACTAAGGGGCTCCTTCTGGCCGCCTCCAATAAATTATATGTGCCCCGGATATTGGCCTCAAAGGTTCCAAGGGGATTGCGGTTGGCTATGCCGACTATTGCCTGTGCTCCAATATGGAAGACAGTATGAATCTCATATTCTCCTAAAACACGCTCTAAAAGCATTTCGTCCTCGAGCTGCCCCACCACCATGTTTACCTTCTTATACTCATCTGTTGTATAAAGATTAGATTTTGGTACTATATCACGAACAAGGCCTGTCACATTTGCTTCAAGGCTTATCAGCTCCTTAGTAAGATAGCTTCCTAAAAAGCCTGTGCAGCCAGTCACAAATACATTTCTGTCTTTCCAAAAGCCCATACTACCATGCCCTCCATAAAGAATCGCCATTATTACATAGCTGATTGATATTTATAATGTCACTGTACGTATCGCATGCCGTCCAAAAACCCTCGTGCAAATAGACAGCCAGTTCACCGTCTTTTGCCAGATTCTTTAAAGGAGCCTCTTCTAAAGCACAGCATGTACCATTATCATCAATATAATCAAAAATCTCAGGTTCAATTACAAAGAAGCCACCGTTTATTACTGCACCCAAATCTTCCTTTTCTGAAAATGATTTAGCTAAACCATCCTGGATTGTGAGGATACCGTATTGTGTTTTCTTTTTTACTCCTGTTACAGTGGCGATTTTCCCCATACTCCTGTGGTACTCCAGGAGCTTGTTAATGTCTACATCCGATAACCCATCTCCATATGTAAGCATGAAGGTTTCATTGCCTAATACATCCTTTGCTCTCCTTATGCGGCTTCCGGTCATGGTTTCAGAACCCGTGTCAAGGAATGTAATCTTCCAGTCCTCAACAGGTTCAAAAAATTCAAGAGTTTCTTTAACTGTATCGAGCTTAAAATTGTGGTTCCTCCATTCGTAATCCATAAAATACTCTTTAATTTTTTCTCCTTTATAGCCTAAGAGCAATACAAAATCATCGAATCCAAAATGCTTATAATTTTTCATGATATGCCATAGCATAGGTCTTCCACAAACATTGGCCATAGGCTTGGGCATATCCTCTGTAAGCTCATTCATTCTCAATCCTCTGCCCCCGCATAAAATTGCAACCTTCATCTTCACTCCTCCAATTTAGTTGTACAAGTTCTAACCTTCACTAATATCTTATGTACAAGCCTAAAAAGAGTGAAAATGGATGTTTGTCACACATCAATTGCTGATACTATGGTAAAATATAAAGTAAGTATTATTTATTAGGAGGGTAACAAATGGATAATTTTGTTTTTAATAATCCGACCAGGATAATTTTCGGTAAGGATACTGAGCTGTCAGTGGGTCAGGAGGTTAAGGGTTACGCCAATAAGATTCTGCTTCATTATGGCGGAGGAAGCATTAAACGAACCGGGCTATATGACAGGGTCATTAAATCCCTGAATGATGCAGGCGTCGAGGTGTTTGAGCTTGCAGGCGTTCAGCCCAATCCCCGGCTTTCACTCGTTCAGGAGGGCATTAAAATCTGCCGTGAAAATGATATAAGGTTTATCCTGGCAGTGGGCGGTGGCAGTGCCATTGACTCTGCTAAGGCTATTTCTGTAGGCGTCCCTTATCAGGGCGATGTATGGGATTTTTATGAGGGTAATGCGGCTCCAAAGGAGGCACTGCCCGTTGCTACCATCGTTACAATCCCTGCAGCAGGCAGTGAATCTAGCTTTAGCTCTGTTATTACCAAAGAAGAGGGATGGTATAAGCGAGGCCTTAATTCCGAGCTGTTGTTCCCCGTCTTTTCCATTATGAATCCCGAGCTAACCTATACCCTGCCTGATTATCAGACTGCATGCGGTGCTGCTGATATTATGGCACACCTGATGGAGCGATATTTCACTGATACAGCGAATGTTGAATTAACAGACAGGTTAATAGAGGCTACCTATAAAACAGTAGTGAATAATGTTCCTGTGGCGCTTAAGAATAACAATGATTACAATTCAAGGGCTGAGATAATGTGGAGTGGAGCTATAGCCCACAATGGACTTCTTAATACAGGAAGACAGGGCGATTGGGGATCCCACGCAATAGAGCATGAGCTTAGTGCCATTTACGATATTGCCCATGGTGCAGGTCTGGCTATAGTATTCCCGGCCTGGATGAAGTATTTATATAAGCGTGATATAAACAGATTCGCCCAATTTGCCATGAGAGTCTGGAATATTGATGACAATCTTTTCGATCTTGAAAGTGTTGCATTAAGAGGAATCCAGGCGCTTGAGGAATATTTCAATTCAATCGGGCTTCCTACCAGATTAAGTCATGCCAATATCGATGATAAGCATCTGGAGGAGATGGCAGATAAATGCACCGCCTCAGACACAAGAAAAATCGGCGGCGTAATGCAGCTTAATAAAGAGGATGTACTGAATATTTACAAACTGGCTCTTTAATATCAACACATCAACACAGAGGGACGGTCCTGTTGTGCGAAATAACATAGGGGGACGGTCCTTCTGTGTTTAGCAGGCACTGCGAGCATGCGGGGACTGTTTGGGGGCGACCCCCTGTATCCCGTCCCCCTGTG
>JAAYTU010000062.1 GCA_012523705.1 Clostridiaceae bacterium | reverse complement strand
ATAAAGGAGCCCTCATATAAGTTGAAAGCTCCTTTAAGATTATATAAAATCGCGCATTTAACTTAGAACATCGGTACTACTGCGCCCTCATATTTATCTTCAATAAATTTCTTAACCTCGTCGCTCTTAAGGGCCTTAACTAGCTCCAGAATAGCCGGGTTGTTCTCGTTTCCTTCCTTGACACAAAGAATATTCATATAATCATTCTTTATAACATCAGAGTCCTTATCTTCGATTGCCAATGCATCGGTTGTAGCGTTAAGGCCCGCCTGAATTGCATAATTACCATTAATAACAGCCAAATCTACATCCTGCAGGGTCTTTGTAAGCTGAGCTGCTTCAAGTTCTATTATTTCTAAATTCTTAGGATTTTCTGCAATATCCAAGATGGTCGCGGTAAAGTCTGCGTCTTCCTTAAGCTTGATAAGCCCCTGGGCTTCCAAGAGCATAAGGGCACGGGCTTCGTTTGTCCCATCATTTGGAACTGATATTTTAGCTCCATCCTTTAGATCAGTTATAGAAGATGTTTTCCCAGGAAAGATTCCAAATGGCTCATAGTGAATAGATGCCACTGAGACGAGATGTGTGTTATTATCTATGTTAAACTGCTTCAGGTATTGAATATGCTGAAAATAGTTAGCATCTAAGTCGCCGCTTTCAACATTTAGATTTGGCTGAACATAGTCTGTGAACTCAATAACTTCTAACGTGATCCCCTTCTTTGCAAGAATTTCTTTTGCAACATTAAGAATCTCGGCATGTGGTGTTATGCTAGCGCCTACCTTGATTGTGGAATCATTTGAACTTGAGCCACATCCAGCAAACAGTGTAAGAATTAAGGTTAAAACAAGAACTATACCTATAATTTTTTTCATAATACTCTTTCTCCTTTTAATCTAATTATATTATCTAATGCGTTTATCGCATTTATTTGCTATAAATGTTCCTATCTCCTGAAATATCTGAACAATAATAACCAAAACCACTACCATTACCAGCATCATATCTGTCTGAGAACGGTAATATCCATAGTTGATAGCTATGGTACCAAGTCCGCCACCCCCTGTAAAGCCTGACATGGTAGTGTATCCCAAGATAGTAGTGGTCGCTATTGCCGCCCCTACAATCAAAGAGGGTTTAGCTTCGGGAAGAAGGACCTTCCAGACAACCTCTAGGGTTGAGGCCCCCATGGATAGGGACGCTTCTACAACGCCCCGGTCCACCTCCTTTGCTGAGCTTTCTACTAAACGGGCAACAAAAGGTGCTGCCGCTATTACTAAAGGAACAATAGTGGCAGTAGACCCTATTGCAGCTCCTGTAATAAACCTTGTAAAAGGCATAATCGCCACAAGTAAAATTACAAATGGTACTGATCGTAGGATGTTAACTATTCCACCAACAATCCTGTTTACAGTGGGCATTGGTCGTATCCCTTCTTTATCGGTAACTGCCAGAAACATACCTACCGGAAGCCCTATGACATAGGCCATAAGGGTTGAAATCAATGTCATATATAAGGTTTCGAGGAGTCCTTGGCCAATTAACGCAAATAATCCTTCATCAAACATAATTCTTCTCCTCCGAATATGAGATTTTCTCCAATTCAAGATAAGTCAGAATCCTTCTTGAAACTTCTTCATCATCTGGAAGTTTAATAACCATATGCCCGAAAACATGCCCATCTATGTTCTTCGTATTGGCAAACACAATGCTAACCGGAGCTCCGCATTGTAAAACCATGTTTGCTATTATGGGACGATCGGCAGAGTTGCCTTCAAAAACAAGCCTCAGATATTTTCCATTGCCTGTTAAGGGCTCTGAAAAATCTCCCTTTGGGAATATCAGCTTCTTTGCAGCAAGGGTTTTGGGATGACGGAACACCTCATCGACAGGGCCAACCTCCTCTATACGACTATTATCGATAATAGCAACCCTGTTGCATATCTGCTCAATAACCTTCATTTCATGGGTGATTATTATTATGGTTACCCCCAGCTTTTGATTAAGCTCCTTTAACAAAGACAAAATTGATTGGGTTGTGGTTGGATCAAGAGCACTAGTAGCCTCGTCGCAGAGTAACACCTTCGGATTTGTGGCAAGAGCTCTTGCTATAGCCACCCTTTGTTTTTGTCCACCGGATAATTGAGCGGGATAAGCATTCTCCTTCTCTGCTAATCCTACAGTCTCCAATAGCTCACGAGCCCTTTGTACAGCCTCTTTTCTTGAAACCCCTGCAATTTCCAATGGGAAACATATATTATCCATGGCAGTCCTTTGCATCAGAAGGTTGAAGCTCTGAAAAATCATTCCAATGGACTGGCGAACCTTTCTAAGCTCTTGGTCTGTAAAATTAGTAATATCAACACCTTCAAATATCACGCTGCCTGTTGTAGGTCTTTCAAGAAGATTAATACATCTGACCAGTGTACTTTTTCCCGCTCCCGATAAACCAATAATCCCGAATATCTCTCCCCTGCATATGGATATATTGATATTATCCAATGCAACCACCTGGTTTTCAGCGGTTCCAAAGGTCTTATTTAATTCCCTGATTTCTATGGTAGGGATATCCTTCACGCTCTTTCCCCCTTCTATACGTTTATATAACAGCTTAAATCAGTATAATTCAGCAATAAAAAAGCCCCTGATGAGAAACATCAAGGACGTAAGCTTTCACTTCGTGGTACCACCTTGTTTTGCTCATGCCTCACGGGATGAGCCTTACAGAGTACGGAACTTAATCGATACTCTCGTGCTGTCACGGGCACTCCCGTCGCAGCCTATACAGATAACGTAGTCGGTGCGCAGCTCCAAGACCATCTTCGGCAATCCTCGTCATATCCCTTTACACCCACCGGGACTCTCTTTGATGCATTGAATTGCTTACTCTTCTATTCATTGCCTTTAGCCTATGTTAAGTTATTATCAAGTTTACAATATCAAAAGCCTTTCGTCAATAGGAAAAATCACATATCCATGGCAATAACATTTCCACTCAGAGCATTTACATCTTCAATATCATGGGTCACTATAATGGTGGTTTTGTTTCTGGTGTTTTCCAGAAGATACGACATCACATTTTTCTTTGTTTCGGTGTCAAGGCCTTTAAAGGGTTCATCTAAGAACAATATCTCGCTTTCAGCCAGAATTGCCCTTACAATGGCCACTCTCCTTCTCATGCCTCCGCTAAGCTCAATTACAGGCTTATAAAGATCATCCTTAAGGCCAATTTGCTCAAGATGTGAGATAATTACAGAATCATCTACTTTCCTGTTTAAGACCAATCTGACATTAGAAATGGAATTAAAGGATTCACATAGTCGGTCTTCTTGAAATACGACACTCTTACGCTCGGGGACACCTTTTATTACGCCGCTGTCAAAGGGAACAAGGCCTAGCAGAATATTGATGAGAGTTGTCTTTCCACAGCCCGAGGGCCCCATAATAAAGGTTCTTTGGTTTTCTTTTATTACTGCACTGAACCTGTCTATAACGGTATTATCAGCAAATTTTTTAGTAAGCTCAGAAATAACTATATCCATTAGGATCTCTCCAATCTTATGAAAAACCTTTTGATCAGGAACAGTACTATTTTCTCAAAGCCTACGCTTAATAGAACTATTATTACAGTCCAGGCAAATAGGTCGGCTGTACTGTAATATATTTTTGACTCATAGAGCTTTTCACCTATGGATCCGAAGCTGACACCTATAACCTCAGCTGCAATTCCCGATTTCCAGGCCAGGCCTAAAGCCACACTGCAGGCTGATATAAGGTAGGTCTTAATCTGTGGCAGATAAATATATTTCAGTTTTTTCAGCCAACTCACTCTATATACCTGTGTCATTTCAAGGAGCTTTTGGTCAGTACTCTCTATGCCCTGAAGTATATTTGTATAAATAATGGGAAGTACCATTAAAAAAGAAATAAAAATGGAGAGACTTGAAGATGTAAGCCAAATAAGGCACAGAATGATAAAGGATGCTACAGGAACCGATTTTATAGTAACCATATATGGCCAGAACATTATTTTTGCAATGTGGAACCTGCCTGCGAGAATTGCCATAAGGCTTCCGATCAGAAGTCCCAAAAAGAAACCTGAGACTATACGCAGAAAAGAATAGATAATGGTCCTGAAAAAATCTGCTTCTGTTAAGAGGCTAAAAAGCCTCTTAACAACAGTTATCGGAGTAACTAGAAGCAGATGCTCTCCAATCAGCATTGCAGCTACCTGCCATACTAATAGAGCAATCACTACTGCTACAAGCTTTTCAATTCTGCGCTTGGTATGCTTATTGTCAAGCTTATCTTGAGTAGTAGAAATCATCTTCAGGAACAGATCCTCCTACTGCTTTAGGGTTTTGGCTATGTAAAACACTCAAATAGCCCCCTACAGCGTCTTTCATTTCCTTGCCCTCCATAAAGGTAATATTGCAATATGGAATGGCCTTTTGGGCAACTTGTGCCTTAAAGATATTGAACTTTTCTATAAGCTGTGCAGCATCAGCCACATTAGCATTAACATATTCTATGGATTCCTTATACTCATCTAAAAACGCGGCTATCTGTTGAGGATGAGCCTCTGCAAAATCCCTTCTTACAACTACAACTCCTGTAATCAGGGAACTGCCGTTATCCAGTTCATCCCACACTTCAGTAAGATCTATGGCAATACGAAGGCCCTCAACCTGACTCTGAGCAATTGTTACATATGGCTGGGGCATCATAGCTACTCCGCTTTCTGCGTTTTTCAATAATGCCACACTCTCCGCCGGCTCGCTCTTCCACTCAAGATTTACATCCTTATCCGGGTCTATGCCATGCTCTAAAAGAAGATATCTCAAGGTATATTCGGGAGTTGATCCTCTTCCTGTAGCATAAATGGTTTTCCCCTTTAAGTCAGCGAAGGACTGAATTTCCTCGCCCTTTTCAACAATATATACCACGCCTAAGGTATTGACAGCCAGAAGCTGAACCCTCTTATCAGTATTATTATACAGCACTGAGGCCAGATTTGCAGGTACTGCAGCAATATCAAGCTGGCCGCTAATCAGTTTAGGAGTGATTTCATCTGCTGAGCCAACTATAGTGAAATTATAGTTGTTCTTAGCCTTACCAGCCTGGTTATCCTCCATTATCTTAACCATTCCCATGGAGGTAGGGCCGGTCATCCCGCCTATATTTATGTCAATAGGCTCATATGTAGGCTCTTTGGTATCATCAGGAGTCGTTTCAGGCTCTGTTGGCTCAGGGCTAGTAGCTGTGGGAGATGATGTAATATCAGGAGTATTTGTTTCTCCGCATCCAGCAAGTATCGAAGTTAGTAAAACAACCATCAGTAATACAGATAATAATTTTTTCATAGTCATCCTTCCTTTTCAACCTGGTATTTGGAAACAAGAGTTTTTGCGCTTACTCCCTTTAGCATTCCAAGCTTGCCCGAAAGGGCGCTTGTTACATCTCCGGGTGCATCCATGACAATGCAGATTATAGATATGTCTCGGTCCTTGTAAGGTAAGCCCATTCGACCAACAATGTGCTGGCCATAGTTGTGGAGTAATTCATTAACCCTTGAAGACATCTCAATATCTTCAATAATAATGCTTACAACCGATATTCTGTTCTCCATAATGCACACCTCCTTAAAACAAAAAATCCGTACCAAAAGGCACGGAAACTTATGTTTCGAATAATCCATCCGTCACCTTTCCATCCGGGACGTACCCAAATGCGTCAGGAGCCACAATATTTGTTTCTCTGCTTTAATTATAAAAGGATATCAAAATATTGTCAATAAAATAACAAAGATATCGACATGCACTTACTCTACTGATTTTAAGGATTCGGCCATGTTTATTACATCGAGTTTTCTGCTAAGCATCCAGTTAACTAAAAAAGTAATAGCGAAGGTTGCCACAAATGCAATAAGGTAGCTTACAGGAAGGATTTGCGCCTTAAAGTAAACCATTTCTACTACAATTTCATTCATAACAAACATATGCAGAAGCTTACCTAACCCAATACCAAGTATAGCACCATATTACTTTTTACCCCCTAGACATATACCATTGTAAATCCCTTCTGCCATAAGGTGGAATCCCACAGCATTCGGATGAAGCCAACCATCTGCAAAGCAGTCCTTTTCGTGGGGAACTATACTTAATCCCTCAACTATGGTTGTATGTGGGATTGATAAAGCCGATTCCTTTATAACCCCGATAATATCTGAAAATGCTCCAATCGGAGTCTCTGTTTCTATATCACCACGCCATATTGGAGTGATCACAATTTTGGGTGTATCATGAAAAAGGTTGTTAAGCTTATGAAAGTAATTATCTGTGTTTTCCTTAAAGGTCTCTAAATCTTTAACTATGTGCCAATCATTTGTGCCATAAGCTACTGTAATAAGTTTTGGTACAGGAAGCTGTTCTATGCCGTTAAGAGAATGGGCACAAAAATAGTAGCCCCCTATGCCCTGGTTCAATGCGTCCATATCCAGTTTCTCAGCAAGCCTGGCTACATAAGAGCATGAAGGAGATCCTGCTACAAAGCCTTGAGTAATTGAATCACCGAAGGAAAACATCTTCTCTTTTCCTGACTTTAAGGCATAAAGCTCTCTGTTCCCGCATACCTTCTTTATGCCTATCTCTGCAAAAACAGGGAAGCAAATTTTTACGGTTTTGAGGTCATGCCCGGGATTTTTAAATTTAATTTTTATTCTTCCTGATTTGGGTTTTATAGATGAAACTAACTCACCATCAACAAATATGTCAAATGCGTCATCAATATATAAACGGCCATCGCCGTACTGCTCAATCTGCTCTTTGGTATTAAGCCCCATTCCCACCAGCTTTGGAACACCCAGTTCCTTTAATACCATAGGAAGAATCTTTAATACAGAGGTCTTTTTCAAAACCAGCTTAATATAATTGCCCGTAGTCTGAAAAAGGAGATATATGCCCGTCTGACATCTGCTCATCATGCGAAACAAGAGGTCCTCATGGTATACCTCCATTTGGGCAGGGGTAAATCGTCTAAAATATAGCAATCCAGCTTTTTCCTCTACCCAGGCTATATTATGGGCTGCCGATTCTATATCGCTTCTGTCAAGAACCATAATTACCTCATTATTTCTGAAAAAAGCTCCTGAGATATTCTTCCTCTTCATCAATCAATTGTGACAGGCTAAGTATATAGGCTCTGATATCCTTGTCTCTTGCTAAAAACCTAAAAACCCTTACAACTGTATCAATGAATTCCTCATCTAGCTTATAATCTGCATTTTTTCTCGCTAAGGGACATAATACCGCTGACCTTGGATCTATCTTGATAATCATATTTCCGTTGTCTTCAATATAGGGTGTAAGGGGAAAAATCCTGCAGGCCAAAGGTCGCAAAGAGCGCTCGCATGGCTCTGTACAAATGGCAATGTTTACGGGTTTGTTTCTGCCATAGGTAAAATCTGATTTTTCAATCTTTAGCCATGGGGGCACAGGCCGGTACATAACCTCTTCACCCGGAAATAGGTACATGCCTGCATCTACATCATTTGAATCGCAGCAAGCCTTATTACATAGCTCTCCACAATCTGTTTTTATTGGTGTCAACTCATCAAGCAATCTGTATGCTTTTTGATATAGCTCGCGTTTAGTCAAAATTTATATCTCCAATATAAGTATGTCTATTTTTAATAATTTAAGTATTTTTCATCAATCAGCCCGTCCATGACTGATTCGTTTCTAAAACGGCTCTTCCCTGGGCCAATGACTCTTTAATATTAAGAATACGCTGGTTGGCTGAGCCTCTGAAGTTTAGGCTAAGGGACCTTTGCTCAAGTATAAAAGGGCCGTCTATCAATACGTTTGCAAGGGATAAAAGCTCTAGTTGAGAGTTGTCGCCCTTATCAAGCAGCTCCTCAAAGGTATATCCTGTATAAATGGCTAGGTCAAGGCCCGAATCGGTAATCATTCGTGCCAGAGGCAGCAGTGCCCGGGCCTGAAGCAAGGGCTCACCTCCGCTGAATGTGACACCGGAAAGCATAGGGTTTTTCTTAATCTTGTCCATGATTTCCTGTGCCGTATATAATGTGCCGTCCTCAAAGGTCAGGGCACTCGGATTGTGGCAGCCGGGACAATTTTTGTCGCAGCCCTGCAGGAAAACAGTAAGCCGAAGGCCGGGACCATCAGTGATAGAATCATTGATAATCCCTGCCACCCGTATTTTATCAGATTGTGTGTTTGACACGATCTGCCACCTCCGCCTTCTTGGCATCATTAAATCTGTCAAGAGTACCAACTAGATAGCCGGTTATACGCCTTATGCGTTCAAACTTGTATGGCCCTTCATTCTCTTTTCGGCCACAGCTCGGACATTCATCATCTATGATGCCACTATAGCCACAGACAGGGTCTCTATCAACAGGATGATTAATCGAGCCATATCCTATACCTGCCTCTTTCATAGTACGAATTACCTTTTCAAACGCATCCAGATTTTTCAGCGGATCTCCGTCAAGCTCTACATAGGTTATATGCCCTGCATTTGTAAGAGCATGGTACGGTGCTTCAATCTGGATTTTTTCATATGCCGAGATAGGATAATACACCGGAACATGGAAGCTGTTGGTGTAATAATCCCTGTCAGTAACGCCCTTAATAACACCATATTTCTTTTTATCCATTCGAACAAATCTTCCTGAAAGTCCTTCTGCAGGTGTTGCAAGCAGGGTAAAGTTCAATTGCTTTTCTTTACTTATTCTGTCTAGATAATCTCGCATAAATCCGACTATTTCAAGGCCGAGATTGCGTGACTCAATGGTTTGCCCGTGATGGCTTCCTGTAAGAGCTACGAGAGCCTCGGCCAGACCTATGAACCCGAGGGATAGTGTTCCATGCTTGAGTATTTCGCCTATCTTATCATCTATTGATAGCTTGTCTGAACCAATCCATATACCCTGGCCCATCAAAAACGGATAATTGCGAACAGATTTGGCCGCCTGAATACGGAACCTGTCCAATAGCTGTTTTACTACTAAGTCCATCTTCCTCTCAAGTTCTTCGAAGAACCATTCTAAATTACCATTGCTATTAATGGCTATTCGAGGCAAATTGATGGAAGTAAAGCTAAGGTTGCCTCTGCCAAAGGTTATTTCGTTGTTTCTATCGTATGCATTTCCAATTACTCTTGTACGGCAGCCCATATAAGCTACTTCAGTTTCAGGATGTCCTTCCTTGTAGTAAATCTTGTTAAAAGGAGCATCAATAAAAGAGAAATTCGGGAACAGGCGCTTTGCACTTACACGGCAGGCAAGCTTAAATAAATCATAATTTGGGTCTTCCGGATTATAGTTTATCCCTTCCTTAACCTTAAATATGTGTATAGGGAAAATTGGGGTTTCGCCATTTCCAAGTCCTGACTCAGTAGCTAATAGCACATTTCGTATAACCATGCGGCCCTCAGGGGATGTATCGGTGCCATAATTTATGCTAGAGAACGGGGTTTGTGCACCAGCTCTGCTGTGCATGGTATTCAAATTATGGACTAGCCCCTCCATGGCTTGGTGCGTTTCTTTTTCGGTTTCTTCACGAGTTAGTGTTGTTGAAAATGACAGTATTCTGTCCAGAGTTTTTTCATCGTCAATTATTGATAATAAAGCCTCTTTTTCTTTTTCTAAATACTCAGCTGACATCTCTAGTGAAGGGTATAATGCATAATTTTTTTCGATATCAGTAATAATCTTCTTTATGTCTTCCCTTGTTTGATTTAACTCTGGTGCCAGCAAATTAATAGCTTTATAAAGATTTGCCATATATAATTTCTTATATGTCTTGGTAACACCTAGAGCAAGGCCAAAATCAAAGTTAGGGATGCTCTGGCCTCCATGTTGGTCGTTCTGGTTGGATTGTATTGCTATACAGGCCAAAGCAGCATAACTATGTATACTGTTTGGCTCGCGTAAATAACCATGTCCAGTGGAAAAGCCGCCTTTAAAAAGCTTTTTAATATCAATCTGACAACAGGTGGTGGTCAGGGTGTAAAAATCAAAATCATGGATATGGATATCCCCTTCTTTATGAGCCTTGGTCTGGGAAGGAGTAAGCACAAACTTTTCATAATAGTCCTTAGCTCCCTCTGAGCCATATTTAAGCATAACACCCATAGCGGTATCACCATCGATGTTAGCATTGTCACGCTTAATATCGCTTAGATTTGCAGCCTTATTGGTGAGCTCATCATAAATACGCATAAGATTTGAATTCCGTTCACGGGCCAGACTGCGCTCATTACGGTATAGTATATATTTTCTCGCCACGAATGCATAACCGTTTTCCATCAGGATATCCTCGACACAATCCTGAATATCCTCTATATTTGGTGTTTGGGAATCAAACTTTTCTACAAGCCTTTTTTCTACTAAATCGGCCAGACGTACACTTTCTTCCGGGTCTTTGCGCCCCGCTGCTTCCATTGCTTTTCTTATTGCATTGCTAATTTTCTCGATATTATAGGGTACAGTTCTTCCATCTCTCTTTTGTATAGTAGTAAACATAAATTCCCCTCCAAGTAAAATAATACAATACCATATATTGTGTATAATATATTATACCTATACAAGATATAGACAGTCAATATAATTTTATAAGTTTTAGGAATAATAATTGAGATAATCATGCTCTCTTTTCAAACGCTGGTGCCAATATGTTGTTATAAAAGTTTTGGGAATAATGATTGGGGGATTTCAATAAAGTTTAAGCTAATCAAATACCTCAGACAAAGGGGCAACCATGCCGTTGAATACCCGGGATGATACGACCTCATCATTTTTGTAGGTAATAAAGTTTTCGATTTTCCTGTCCTTGAAGATATAAACAATGACTGTTTTATTGTCAGGGTCTGCCATCCAATACTCATTAACCCCCGAAAGCATATAGGTATTCAGCTTTTTAATCATATCAAGCGACCGGGAGCTGGGCGAAAGTATCTCAACAACCAAAGAAGGCGTTCCCATATAGCGGCCCTTTTCATTGAGTTTTTCTTCGATATCACAGGCAATAAGTAAATCAGGCTGGCAAACATCGGGGTCATTAGAATCGGGCTTGTAAAAGTGAACATCAAAGGGAGCATATACTACCTTACACTTCTTTCCTTTCAGAAACTTGCTGAAAACAAGGTACAGATTGCCTGATATCTCCTGATGTGCAAAACTGGGCGAAGCAGACAGGATAATTTCTCCCTCAACATACTCCATCCGTAGTTCACTATTTTCATAAATATCCATGAATTCCTCGTAAGAGACCTTTTGGCCAGCATATTGGTAATCCAACGCCTGCTCTTTAAGCTTCATAAGATTATACCTGGCATAATCAGAGAGATATGGTGTCATCCTGACCGCTTTTTCTCCATTCTTGGTTATCACCACTTCATTATTTGCACTGACATAATCTAAATATTTACCCAGATTCTTTTTAAGATCTGTAGCTGTAATGGTCTTGCCGGATCGATCAGTTTCACTCATTTTATCACCCCGCACGAAATCCGATAATATATCGTACTTATATTATATATCAATGTGCGATAGATAGCAATAAAATCGTACTATTTTGCGGGAATATAACTTGTTTTTTGTCCTTGCGCATCTCATAAGTATCTATAGAAAGACGGCTGCAAAGAAATTGTTAATGATAACATTATACGGATAAAGAATATCGTAAAAATTGCTAAAAAAATCAACTCT
>JAAYTU010000061.1 GCA_012523705.1 Clostridiaceae bacterium | reverse complement strand
CTTTTGTCATAAACCGTACTTTTTATAGCATTCAGGCTAAAACAGCGTATAATTAAAAACGGCTTTCCAGGGAAAACACATAACCCACAGGGATAGCCGCATCCAATTTGCATGAAGGTATATACCCTGTATAATTTATATACAGAAGGAGGCAAAAAAATTCATAAAAAATAATAAAGAGAGGTAAGGAAGCTATTGTGCTTTTGCTTCTTTAGCCTTTCTAAGATAATATCCATAACGGATTTCGGAGGCTTTTATGCGATAGGAATAATAATCAATCATTTCTTTGCTTTCAGCGGTATCAAAGTTTGCCAGGGCATTTTGCCATTCTGAATAAGCATCTCTGATTACATCGGCAAGATCATCCATATACTCTTCTTTTTCTGCTTCAATAGCGGCTTCCTGTAATTTAGCCAGGCCTAGTTTATGGAATAATTTTGAAGGGTCAGGTTTAAATTTGGTGATTTCTTCAGTCATGCGAATCTCTCCATTTCAAGCAGATTTAATGCTCAGACAGGCTAGGAAATTTACATCCTACTATGCCCATCATATTGAGAGTATAGTCAATAATCGCCGAATTATACCATGATAATTAAAAAATGGGACAATCCTTCGTAGCGGCAACCACTCTTTCTACTCCGGATAGGTCATTGAAGATAAGGGGGTTAAGAAAGTTTGCTTTAAATATTCTGCTGACCGCCTGCGCCTGATCAAAGCCACATTCCACGATAAGAATTCCGCCCTCGCCAAGCAAGGCATCAGCACCTTTTGCCAAAGCTCTGTAAAAGATAAGGCCATCCTCTCCACCATCTAATGCACTTACAGGTTCAAAGTCTCTGACAGAGGACATAAGCCCTTTAATATCACAAGAAGGAATATATGGGGGATTTGAAACAATAATATCGTATTTATGGGATGGACTAAAGTCCATAAAATCTGCATTTATAAAGGATATTCTGTCATCCACCTGATGACGCCGGGCATTTTCTTTAGCAACACAAAAAGCTTCCGCGGAAATATCAAGGGCATCCACAACGCATTTCTCACAGAATTTTAGCAGGCTGATTGCAATGCAGCCCGATCCAGTTCCCACATCCAAAATCCGGCAGGTATCCTTTTTAGCAATCTGAAACATATCACTATACTTTTTTTGATTAATAGTATCTATGCTTTTCCCGAGAGCATATAAAGCAGTCTCAACAAGGGTTTCGGTGTCATCCCTAGGAATTAAAACATGCTCATTAATATAAAAGTTTAGGCCCATAAACCATTGCTCATTGGTAATATAGGCATAGGGCTTATTCTTTCCTCTTGCTTCTAAGGCAGAGAAAAAGGCTTTTTCCTGATCAAAGGTTAAAGAATCCTCTCCATGGGAATACACATAGCTTATATCCTTCTTTAAAGCCCACGACAAAAGAAGACCTGCCTCATAAGAGGGGTCTTCGATATTTTGATTCTTTAAATACTGTGTAGCTTTTTTCAGGGCTTGGTAATAAGTCATAGATTCCCCCCGGGTGCGGACTGTTGCTCCTGTTCCTCCTGAGAATCCGGTGCAGTCTCCGATGCATCCTCAACAACAGCCTTCAATGAGGCAATTGCTACCTCAATCATGGAATCGTCAGGCTCCTGGGTTGTCAGTTTTTGAAGCATCAAGCCGGGAATGCTTACTAAGCGGAGTAGCTTGTTGTCGGATCTAGCGGCCAGCTTGAAAAGCTCGTAGGAGATGCCGGCAATAACAGGCAAAAGCGCTATCCTTATAAGCATATTAATAAGAGGATGATGCCAGCCTGTAAAAGCAAACAGGATAATACTAATTATAATCACCACAAACATGAAGGTAGTACCACATCTTGGATGTATTCTGGTATGTTTTTTGACATTCTCGACAGTGAGCTCCTCCTTGTTCTCATATGTGTGGATTGATTTATGTTCTGCACCATGATACTGAAACACCCTGTGAATCTCTTTGTTTTTAGAAACCAGATATATATACAGAAGAAACAAGGTGATCTTAATTATTCCTTCAATTGCGTTTGCCAATAAAGAGCCTCCGGAGGTGCCCTTTTCAAAGGGTAAAAGTCCGGTTATAAAAGTTGGTAGCAGTATAAATAGACCAATAGAGAAGGCCAGGGCTATGAAGAGCGAAAAATAAAGCATAACATTGAAATAGTTATCGCCAAATTTATTCTTCATCCAAATATCAAACTTGCTTTCCTCTTCATCCTCTTCGTCATAGATTTCAACCTGTTCGGCTGATTCCATAAGCACCTTGATGCCTACAACCATTGAATCTATGAGGGATACCGCGCCCCTTACAAATGGCAGGCCAAAGAATTTATATTTCTTAGTAATCGGAACGACGTTCCTTACCTCGGTAAATATCTCCCCATCAGATTTTCTTACCGATACTGCAAGCTTGTCACTGTTGCGCATCATAACACCTTCTATCAGTGCTGAGCCGCCGACAGAGCTGCAAATTTTAGGTTTATTCCATATTTCTTTATCCATAAAAGTAAGTACCTTTGCCTTTTAG
>JAAYTU010000060.1 GCA_012523705.1 Clostridiaceae bacterium | reverse complement strand
GCTTATTACCCACGCTGGAGATATCATACTGTCATTAATATCAGATAAATAAAAGATATATCCCGGTTCAAACCTTTGAAATGAGATGTCCTTGCTTTTCAGGATTTCCGGATAGGTAGAAACTATCTGATTATTAAGCAAGTCAGCAAAATGCACATTATATTGTTGCTTCCTTTTGGACACGCCAAAGAATCTGATAGCCCATTTACATTCAATAATCCTCTTGTCATTTGCCTTAATTATTATGGGATGGCTAATGGGTTCCTCATTCCCTGTTGAATAATAAATAGGCACACCTTCGGTCTTGTAGGTAAACTTCATTTCGTAATAATTATCATGATTATTTATCTCTGTAAGGGAGATCTCTGCCGAGCCTATCAAATGCCTTCTCTGCTCTATAAATGTGGCTGCATGCTTAAATGCTACCGAAATATCACCAGCTGCTGAATTGTTTGCCGGAATGTATTTATACTCAAGAACGCCATTATCGTATAACCTGTACAAATTCTCGGTATCCGTAAACATTGCATAATCTATTTCAGGCAAATAATTGGCGGCGAAGCTTTCCTTCTGGTTTAAAAGAATATTCTCCTGAATAATGTCATTCTCAATATTGTACCGGGTCAAAATGATGCTTTCGGGTATTTGTACATCGACAGCGCTAAATTCTCTGCCTTTATTTTTATCCAAGGAGACAAAAATATCTTTATCAGATGTAAAATTTGATACTGTGGACAGAAGCTTGAGCCCCGGCTTATCCTGACTAATCTTTTCTAAGTCGGAGTAATACTTCTTGGGTAAAAAATCCTTTGATATATCAATGCTGTATTGATATAGCTGGTTTTCATCATATATATATACTGTGTTGATTGTTTCGTTGACATCTGCCTTAGGCATTATGATAATTGTCTTTATCCCGTCAAAGTATTTGTTTTCACCGGGCCTTGTTTTTTCAAGAAGATATACTATGCTGCTTGGCCAGTTAATATCAAAGTCTACTCTGACACATCTGGATCCTGTTATGGCTTCCCACTGATCTTTTGGCAGAATCTTATCGGGCTTTTTCTTTATCAGTTCGGGAATATAATTGTCTCTGATATCGTGCCAAACCTTATCATACTGCGTATCGCTTTCATACAATCTAAAGTGGGTCGTGCTAACAGAAATAATTATTCTTTCAGGTCTGAAATATTGCTCCTTAAAAAGATCGACATCCATCTTCTGGTTTTTAATTCCGTTACTATTAAAAATTTGGGATATTAAAGGAAAAGGAAGCCCCTGGGTCTGCATATTCCAGTGGATTCCTATTTGAACAACACTTGTAATTAGTAATATTATGAGAATCTGAGTCTTAAGTACTTCTCTCTTTTTATTTCTCATTGAGCTGCTCCAGACTATAAGGGCAAGCTACCTTTAGTTAAATAGCTGTTTCAATGTAAAAATTGTTCTCTCGATGATATTCCATCTGCTGAATGTAATGTCTAAGTTTGTAATCTGTAAATTTTCATCTAAAATGAGGTTTTCCACATCATTCTTTCTAAAGACAATGACCCTGATCTTATTTACCTTGTTGGCTCCAATATAATTCAAATCAACTGTTGTCTCTAAATAACAAACCTCTTCAGTAATATTGGATTCCCTCTCGATATCTTTTAATGGAATATAGGTATCGTCCACTTTAATGTACATCAACATAATGTAAGGATTGTCTACATCAAAGTCTTCTAAAACAGGTGTAACAAACAAATGGCGCATCTCATAAGGAAACACTCTCGAATACCCAATAGATACAAGCTCATTGGCAGATTGCGCATCTTCAGAAAAGAAAACTTCGCTATATTTTTCTTCTAAGCTACTAATAATTATTTCGCCTTTATCATTTGTAAGACTAGCCTCTGGCTCCAGCGCATCCGTCTCGGCTGCAAAAACATTTACTGATGCAGTAAGAAGGATAAGCATTATGGCCAGAAAGAAGAAAACCTTTTTTGCCATAACTCTTCCTCCGACTAAAATCCATAGATTTCACACGCAAAATACCATTTGCATATTTAATCTACATACACAACTTAGTATACCGTAATTGTGTTACAAATCCATTACGGCGCATTTAAAATGAAATTACCCTATTTTTTCATGCTTTACCGGGGCCGATATGCTCTAAACATCGAAGTGTTTCCTGAAGCGCCTCAGAAGGCTTTTTGTCTTTATTGAGCTTTTTTATGAGCCTTGCGTATCGGAAGCTTAATATGTATTTGAGTTCCCTTTCCAAGCTTACTCTTTACTGTAATATCTCCTCCATGAAGAAGTGCAATCTCCTTAGAAATGGCAAGACCCAGGCCTGTTCCTCCAAGCTGTCTAGAACGTGCTTTGTCAACTCTGTAGAATCTTTCAAATATTCTGTTGACATCCTCAGGCGGGATTCCTATTCCATTATCCTCTACGCTAATAATTACATATTCCTTATCACAGAAAATCTGAATTATTATTCTTCCGTTCTCAGGTGTATACTTGATAGAATTTCCTATAATATTTATTAATAGCTGATCAATCCTATATCTGTCAGCTTTAATAATAGGAATTCCCTGCTTTGTCTTTATGCGGATCTCCTGATTCTTTAGTCTTGCCTCCCGTTTTACCCTGTCTACACAGGATTCTAGTAAGTCTACAATCGATACATCTTCAATATTAAGAATAATTCCGCCATCATGCTGGGACAAAGTGAGCAAATCCTTCACAAGCCTTGTCATTCTATCGGTCTCGTCATTAATGACGGTGAGAAATTGCTCTGTTATTTCATGATCCTGAACTGCTCCATCTAATAAGGTTTCTGTATAACTCTTTACTGATGTAAGGGGAGTTCGAAGCTCGTGAGAAACATTTGCAACAAACTCCTTCCGCATGTTTTCCAGCCTGTGCTCCTCAGTAATATCCTGAATAACCAAAATTATTCCATCTAGTTGATCTGCCTCATTAGTAAATAAAGCGAACTGTATTTTGAAGAACCTGTCGGTATATTCTATCCTTTGTAGCGGCGCACATACGGCATTTTCGTTTACTATCCTCTCCATTGTCAGATCAATGGATAAGTCTATCATAAATTTATCAAAGTATAAAACCTGTGAAACCTTATTTCCTAATAACTTTTTAGTGGCTGGGTTAATCAGAATTGCCTCACCTGAACTATTATAGGCAATAATTCCGTCCGTCATATAGTTTAATATAGCTTCAAGCTTCTTCTTCTCGCTGGTAACCTCGCCTAACATGCTTTTTAGGCGATCTGACATATAGTTAAATGTTTGTGTCAGCTTACCAAGCTCATCATGGGATTGCACCACTAGATTATAGCCAAAGTCTCCATCGGTGATTTTCTTCGCCTTATGCATTATTTCATTAATAGGTTTGGTAATGGTGCTTGAAAGCAATGAGCCTATTATCCCGGCGACTGCAAGGGCTAATAGCGTTCCCATCAAAATTACATTGCTGAATTCTTTAAGAACTAAAAGAGCCCTTGCTCTTGAATATTTAAAAAACAGTATGTAATCTCCGTCTGTAAGCTTTTGAGTTTTTACATATGAGTAAAAATCTCCGCTTTCAGCCTTTGTATAGCCTTGATCTTCACCTATAACCTGGCTTTCCGAAGCTAAAACAGACAGGAGATTCTCTGCCTTGAAAATCTCGTTTTTAAATTTGATCTTATCTATTTGATAAAGCTCATCTGAGGAATATAAGACTTCTGTCGTTTCTTTGTTTATAACAGTAAAACTTTTATCAATGCCTAAAATAAAACCCGCAATTATGGGATTGTTTCTAAGGGTATTAATGAGCGCGCTATAAGAAGTATTATCCTCAGTAATACCCAGCACTTCATAGTTAGTCTCAATATTGTCCTTAAATTCAGTGTAGAATATTTTCTCCACCTGAGAATTTAAAAACACCCAGACAACCGACATCAATACAAAGGTTATCAGTACCAATATCAGTACCAATCTCCATTGTATACTGCGCAAAAATCTGAATCTTAATAAGCGTCTTTTCATTTTTACCTTTTATACCGCCGGATTAAAGTAGTATCCTACACCTCGTTTTGTTAATATGTACACAGGCTTTGAAGCGTCTTTCTCCAACTTTTCTCTGAGCCGTCTGACGGTAACATCTACTGTCCTTACATCGCCAAAATACTCGTATCCCCAGACCTTTTCCAAAAGGTTCTCTCTTGTGAAAATCTGACCCTTTTGTCTGCCTAAAAACTTGACAAGTTCAAATTCTCTTAATGTCAGCTCAAGAACCTGGCCTTCTCTTTTTACTTCATAACGGTTAATATCAATTTCTAAATCAGTAAAGCGAAGAATTTCATCCTTTTCCTGAGGAACACTATCTTCAATAGCCCTTCTGAGATTTGCTTTAACCCTTGCTATAAGCTCTCTGGGGCTAAAAGGCTTAGTTATGTAATCGTCTGCCCCCAGCTCCAATCCAAGGACCTTATCAACCTCTTCTTCCCTTGCTGTAATCATTAGAATAGGAACCTGTGAGGTCTGCCTTATTTTACGGCAGACTGTAAAACCGTCAATCTCTGGAAGCATCACATCTAGCAAAATCAGATCTGGCTTTTCTTTTTCAGCAATTTCAATAGCCGACTTACCGTCATATGCCTCTAATGTGTCAAAGGATTCTTTATTTAAATTAAACTTAATAATGTCCACAATATTCTTCTCGTCATCAACTATCAAAATTCTCCTTCTCATTTGTTACCTCCACAGATTTATCAATACAGAATTATATGAAATTTATAGGTTAATTATATCATATGCTTTGCAAATAGCAATTTAATGCCTGAATGTTAATAGGTAATATTGTCTATTATTGTCAGAATTGTTGCAGATAATACCATATAAATGGCTTACCCTGTCTATATTAGACGAATTATTATACTTTTGGTTCACATGTAAATTATACCACATGTTCAAGACAAGGGGACGGCTCCTTATCTCACTTTACCATAAATTTGGGGAGCTTCCTTATCTCCTTCGACACAAAAACAAAGCCCTGAGATACTAACTCAGAGCTTTGATAAAAATTCGGCAACGACCTATTTTCCCAGGCCGTTTCCAGCCAAGTATCGTGGGCACTAGAGAGCTTAACTTCTGTGTTCGGAATGGGAACAGGTGGATCCTCTCTGTTATAGTCACCGAAATTATTTGCTATTCAATT